>NC_015177.1:4500000-4635236 GCF_000190735.1 Pseudopedobacter saltans DSM 12145 | reverse complement strand
AAATTGTTTTCAACTACTTCGATTGCAGTCGAATAGACCATTTTTTTATGATTATTTCTAAAAAAAACAAAATCCAAGCGACCTAAATTTATTCCAGCGAATCCAACCTGATTTACCAGTACTTCTTCGCCCGAAAGATTACGAATGCTGTCTGGTTTTCTCAGAAAAGTATGTGTATGCCCTCCTATAATTAAATCTGTATAATAGGTATTCTTAGCGAGTTCTACATCGCATATTTTATCTGCTTCTTTATATTTATATCCCAAATGAGATAAACAAACCACCATATGACATTTCTGATCCAGTTTTAGAAAGCGCTCCATTTCCAAAGCCTTTTTTAGAGCATCCAGATATTTTGAATCACCATACTCCTTTTTATTCACCAAACCGTCGAAATCAATACCCAGACCATAAACTCCAATCTTTATATTCTGCTTTTTGAACATCTTATACGGAATAGTTTTATTGTGAAGAGCTGTACCTGCAAAATCGTAGTTCGAATTGATTATAGGAAAATTTGCATGTGGCAATTGTTTTGCGAATCCCTCAACTCCATTGTCAAAATCGTGATTCCCCATGATACCGGCGTCATATCCCATCATACTCATCATTTTAATCTCCAGTTCTCCTCCCCAAAAATTAAAATAAGGAGTTCCCTGAAAGATATCTCCTGCATCAAAAAGCAAAACATTCTTTTCTTCGCTTCTTATTTTTTTGATTAATGCTGCTCTGGGAGCCACTCCGCCTAAACCCTGGTTTCTTCCGCCGTCCATAGGAAATGGATCTATTCTGCTATGCACATCGTTAGTATGTAAAATAGTCAGTTTAACGAAGTCATCCTTTGCAAATAAGCTTTCTGGCTTTAAGCCCAAAGCTAAAAGCGCCGCTCCCGCCGCCGCGCCTTTTATAAATCCCCTTCTATTTAATACTGATTCTTCCATCTAATTTAGGATTTAATGTCTTCCCCGAACGTTTCACCTTATCTACGTAATTCAATAATGCATCACGAAGCAGAAAATTCTGATCTTTTCTTTCGATTGCTTTGTTAAAAATTTCCCCACCATCTCCGCCATTAGCCATATAATCTGAAGTCAAAACGATATAATCCTTTGTTATATCCAAGGGCTTTCCATTTACGGTAATATCAACCGCCTTTTTTGTTGCATGATCTATTTTAAACCTTGCACCAGAAATTGCATCACCTCCGGATCGGGCTAAAAAATCAAAGAAAGACTGCATATCAGTCCCTTTAAACTTAACAGTTACGATTGCATTTTCGAAAGGCATCAATTCAAATATCTTGGAACGGGGAATAGGTCCTTTTGGTAATGCTGTACGCAAGCCTCCGTAATTTGAATATGCGACATCAAATACAATTCCTTTATCTCTGGAAGCTTCAGCTATTGCATCGCCAAAAAAATTATTCATCAGCCCTTCGGGTTTATCCTTTATTATTTCTACATCGGAATAAACAACAATATCATTCATTATAGAATCCAGCTTTTGCTTATAAGGGTTATAATATGATAAGATATTGGAATCTACCGGTAGGTTAGCGTTAACCTCGTATTGAGAGGGTTTGGACTGATATAAATGATATTTGGGACTACAGGCTTGTACCAACAAAACCAATCCGCCTATCAACAGGTGCTGTGAACCAAATTTTACTTTCATTTTTTGATTTTTATATTACCCGCTATAATTCCTGATATTGACTCTTAATCACCATAGTTGCCAAATCGTACGGGTTTTGATCTAAAGATTCCAGCTTTGCAAAAACTATCTTACTTAGTTCCACGGCTGATGTTTCTGGATGCAATTCCATAACAGAGGAGTTAATCAAAGAAACTGTATCGTCTTTTACCCTTTTCACAATTGCCCAGGCTTCGGTGGACAAGTATAATTGCTGAGTTACATTATGCTGATATTCCGCCCGAATATCTTCCAAAACTAAAAACTGCATTTGTTTCGCAGTCATTCCCGGAGTGTGTATGCGCAATAGCAAATTCGACGGATTAATTCTCTCTATAAATAAAGTGATCCTTTCCAAAGCCTGTAATTTCAAGGGGAGCAAATCCTTATTTAAAGCGATTTTATAATTGCGGAACTGAATATTTTGATATCTGTCAAAATATCCTTTAAAAATAAAGAAGATTAAAGCTACCAGTATAGCACCGGCTAAAACCAACCTAAAGACATCTAATAAGAAAGAAACAATATCCATATTGTAAGACAACAGTAAAAATGAGTTGTTTAAGAAAACAAACTTCTGCATTTTAACTTATATTTGCAGTAAATTTTTTGTAAGATTATGAGTACAGGATCAACAACAGCTGTAGCACCTATTAGCTTAACAGACGGTGCGAAAAAAGAAGTTAAGAAATTGATGTCTCAACAGGAATTGGGTCCTGATTTTGGTTTGCGCATTGGTGTTGAAGGCGGTGGTTGCTCGGGAATGAATTATGTCCTTGGGTTCGACCAACAAAAAGATGGCGATACTGAATACGATATAGATGGCATCAGAATTTTCATGCATAAAGCTCATGGGCTTTATTTAGCGGGAATGGAAGTTGATTTTCAACAAGGCTTAAACGCTCGTGGGTTTGTTTTTAATAACCCTAATGCTGCAAGCACTTGCGGCTGTGGCACTAGCTTTTCGGTTTAAGTTTGTTACTGAAAATATTAAAAAGGCGAGGCTCTCCTCGCCTTTTTTGTTTTGTTTAGAACATCTTAAAATTATTCCTACATACATCCGTAACAAAAACCACTTATATTAGTCTTTAGAAGATAAGGTCTATTTAAAACTGATGGATGCCAGAGAAAACATTAGAATTGCGATACAATCAATAAAAGGCAATAAGCTCAGGACTTTTCTTACAGCCTTGATCATTGCTATAGGGTTAATGGCTTTAGTTGGAATCCTGACATCTATCGATGCCATAAAAGGTTCTTTAAACAGTACATTTTCAAATATGGGCGCCAACTCTTTTACTATACGTAACAGAGGAACAGGAATAAGAATAGGTGCAGGTGGTGTTAAACCCAAAGTATGGCCAGTTATCACCTATCGCGAAGCAGTGGAATTTAAAAAGCGTTTCAGTATGTCTACCGCTTTGGTTTCCGTAAATACTTTTGCTTCCCGAGGTTCTACCGCCAAATATGAAGGCAAGAAAACCAATCCCAATATTTCTGTATTAGGTGCTGATGACGCCTATTTATATACTGGTGGATATAAATTGGCATCTGGCAGAAATTTCTCCAAAGATGAGATGGAACTGGGCATCAACGTTATCATTATTGGTCAGGAAGTAAAAAACAACTTATTTCCAACTGAAAATCCGTTAGAGAAGGTTATTACCATAGGAAATGATAAGTTCAGAATTATTGGCGTTTTTGACAAAAAGGGCTCCAGCTCGGGTTTTGGAGGCGACAGACTTTGTGTGATCCCATTATTTAAAGCCAGGCAAATAAACAGAAGCACTAACCCGACTTATACCATTTCTGTAATGTTGAACAATCCGAGTCAAATGGAATACGCTATTGGTGAATCTACAGCTTTGTTTCGTAATATAAGGAAGGTTGAAATTAGTAAACCCGACAATTTCGAAATTACCAAGAGTGACTCTTTAGCTCAAACATTGTTCGAAAACCTGAAATTTGTTCAATATGCAGGTATTGCTATAGGCTTTATTACTTTAGCGGGCGCCGCAGTAGCTCTAATGAACATCATGCTTGTTTCTGTTACGGAAAGAACCCGGGAAATCGGCGTAAGGAAAGCTATTGGCGCTACACCTGAAATTATCAGGAGACAATTTTTATATGAAGCCATTATGATTTGTCTTATCGGCGGATTTTGCGGGATTTTTATGGGAATTCTTATTGGAAATATTTTGGCGATTACAATGGGTGCCTCATTTTTAATCCCCTGGGCCTGGATATTCCTGGGTTTAACTGCTTGTATTATTACCGGATTACTCTCGGGATTTATTCCTGCTTCCAAGGCTGCCAAATTAGACCCTGTAGAAGCTTTGAGATACGAATAGTTATAGAGTTGAGTTTAGGCTTATATTTTTTAAAAGCTCTTCCATTGGCTTTAAGGACAAGCTTTTTTCCAAAGCTTCCAGATGCTTTAGGTGATGAGCATCAGAACCTAAAAAGTCAATTAAGCCTAAGGAAACCAGTTTCTCCGCAGCCTTTTTTATGCCCTTACCATAATAGCCTGTCAGAGATATTGTATTAAGCTGAAAATAGCATCCAAACTTCTTTATCTCCTCGTAACGATCTGTGGAATTATGGAAATAAACATATCTTTCTGGATGTGCCAATACCGGAAAATATCCCTTTTCTCTAATTTCACTAATAATATCTTCCAGGTTATTAGGTTCATTGATATAAGATAATTCGAAAAGCAAATAATTGGAAAAAGTAAGCACATTATTTTGCTGCAAATTGTGCTCAAAAAATTCATCGAGATAGTATTCTGCCGCAGCTTCTATATCAATCTTGATATTTCTTTTACTTACTTCTTCCCTTAGCAGGTCTAATGTCTTCTTGATTTTTTCGGGAGTGTTTCTGAAATAATCGCCCATCACATGGGGCGTGGCTATTAATTTATGATATCCTAGCACTTTTAATTTTTCTATCAGAACTATAGACTCTTCTATATTTTTGGCTCCGTCATCAATACCGGGAAGAATATGCGAGTGCATATCCGTCCCAATATTTTTGAAATTATATTGTAATGCTTTCTTTTTAAAAAGGCTTAACATTAACGATCGGCATACTGTTCTTCGTAATAATGCTGATAATTACCAGAAGTAACATTGTTTAACCATTCTTCATTCTCGAGGTACCAGTCTACTGTTTTTTCCAAACCTTCCTCAAATTGTAAACTTGGTTCCCAACCTAAATCACGTTTCAATTTGGTTGCGTCTATTGCATAGCGCAAATCATGTCCGGCCCTATCAGTAACATAAGTTATCAACTTTTCAGATGTTCCCTCTTTCCTACCTAATTTTTCATCCATAATCTTACACAGCACTTTAATCAGGTCGATATTCTTCCATTCGTTATGGCCTCCAATATTATAAGTCGATCCGGATTTTGCATTATGGAAGATAACATCTATTGCTCTAGCATGGTCTACTACCCATAACCAATCTCTCACATTTTCACCCTTACCATAAATCGGAATTGGTTTATTGTGTTTGATATTGTTAATGGATAATGGAATCAGTTTTTCTGGAAAGTGATATGAACCATAATTATTGGAACAATTTGAAATCACTACATCTAAACCGTAAGTATCATGATAAGCTCGCACAAAATGATCTGAACTCGCTTTCGATGCTGAATATGGAGAATGTGGATCGTACGAAGTTTCTTCGGTAAACATTTCGTTTCCTTCACCTAGTGTGCCGTAAACCTCGTCGGTGGAAACATGATAAAAACGTTTCTGATCATAATTGCCTTTCCAGCTATTTTTAGCCGCATTTAACAAATTAACTGTCCCTACCACGTTGGTCATCACAAACTCGGTAGGATTGGTAATTGATCTGTCTACATGAGATTCTGCGGCCAAATGGACAACTGCATCAAAGTTCTCGGCTTCGAACAGGTTATTGATAAAGTTCGCATCAACTATATCTCCTTTAACAAATCTATAGTTTGCCGCCTCTTCAATATCTTTCAAATTAGCCAGATTACCTGCATAAGTAAGCTTATCTAAGTTTACTATCTGATAGTTTGGATAAGTTGTTACAAATCTTCTAACAACATGTGATCCTATAAAACCCGCTCCGCCTGTAATTAATATTTTTTTCATTCTTTTTAGATTTGAGTAGTGAGATTTGATACATGAGACTGAATTGTCTGGTTTAGATATACCACCCGATCGATCTTTATGCCTCTTATCTCAACATCTAGAATATCCCATCTCCTTTTAGAAAGGATTTTTTTCGATATATTTTTCCCATTCCCAGGCTGACTTCATCATTTCCTCGATTCCCAATTCAGCTTTCCATCCTAATTCTTTTGCAGATTTCTCGACATCGCCATAAACCTTCTCGATATCTCCTGCTCTCCGCTCCCCAATTTTATAATTAAGTTTTACTTCTGTAGAAGATTCAAATGCTTTAATAACTTCTAAGACGGTAGTTCCCTTACCTGTACCCACATTAAATACTTCGTAATTTGCTGAAGATTTTCCGTCTTCCATTCGTTTTAGAGCCGCAACATGAGCCTTGGCTAAATCTACCACATGAATATAATCTCTGATGCAACTTCCATCCGGAGTATCGTAATCATCTCCAAAAACAGTTATAGGCCCTCTTTTCCCGATAGCGCTTTGTGTAATAAACGGGACCAGGTTCTGAGGAATGCCAATTGGCAATTCACCGATTAAAGCAGAAGCATGCGCCCCTACCGGATTAAAATATCTTAAAGCAATAATATTATAATTATTGTTCGACGCAGCAGTTTCACTCAATATCTCCTCTGCAACCTGTTTGGTATTTCCGTAAGGAGACTCGGCCTTTTTTACGGGAGCTGCTTCTGTTACCGGCAACACATCTGGCTGACCATAAACCGTACAACTTGATGAGAAAACAAAGTTTACTCGTCTATCTTGATAATGGTTTAACAGGTTGATTAACGAGTAAAAATTATTTCTGTAGTATTTTAATGGTTGTTCTACAGATTCTCCAACCGCTTTATAGGCTGCAAAATGGATAATACCGCTGATATCCTGATTCTGTTGTAAGAAATCCTCTGTTTTTTTGACATCACACAAATCTAATTGGTGGAATTCTGGTTTATGTCCAATAATCTTTTCTATCTGATCTAAGATTTTTATTGATGAATTGGACAAATTATCTACAATAACCGGGGTATATCCCGCGTGGTGCAGCTCTACCACTGTATGAGAACCAATAAACCCTGTTCCACCTGTTACTAGAATCTTTCCTGACATTTATTTTTTATTATAATTTGAAAAATCTTTATGTTCTATCTTCTCTAAAGCTTCTTTAGACAAAGATTTGAAATAATCGTAAGTAATTTTCAAACCTTCTGCTCTATTCACTTTAGGCTCCCAATTAAGAAGTTCCTTTGCCTTTGTAATATCCGGACGACGCTGTTTCGGATCATCCTGAGGTAAAGGTTTATAAATAACCTTCTGCTTAGTTCCTGTTAATTTGATGATTTCCTCTGCAAATTGCCCTATGGTTATCTCATCTGGGTTTCCGATATTTACCGGATATACATAATCAGACATTAGCAAGCGATAAATTCCTTCTACCAGGTCATCCACATAACAGAAAGATCTGGTTTGCGAGCCATCTCCGAAAACCGTTAAATCTTCACCTCTTAAAGCCTGCCCAATAAACGCGGGTAATACTCTCCCATCATTCAGGCGCATTCTTGGACCATAAGTATTAAAAATTCTAACAATCCTGGTTTCTACTCCATGGAACGTATGATAAGCCATGGTCATAGCCTCCTGGAAACGCTTTGCTTCATCATAAACTCCTCGTGGCCCTACGGGATTCACATTTCCCCAGTATTCTTCGGGTTGAGGGTTTACATTCGGATCACCATACACTTCTGATGTTGAAGCGATAATAATTCTTGCTCTTTTCACTCGCGCTAATCCCAATAGGTTATGGATTCCTAGAGAACCAACTTTTAAAGTCTGAATAGGAATTTTAAGATAATCTATCGGACTTGCAGGTGATGCAAAATGCAGTATATAGTCTAATTGTCCCGGAACATGTACAAACTTTGAAACGTCGTGGTGGTAAAACTCAAAGTTTTCCAATTTAAATAGATGTTCTATGTTTGCCAGGTCGCCAGTAATCAGATTGTCCATACCTATTACATGGAAATCTTCTTTTATAAATCTATCACAAAGGTGCGAACCTAAAAAGCCCGCTGCACCTGTAATTAACACTCTTTTTCTGGCCATTATGCTTCAATTACCTTACGTCCAATACTATTATAATAGAATCCCAAATCAATCATTTTTTGAAGTTCGTAAAGATTTCTTCCATCAAAAACTACTTTTGCTTTTAGATTATCTTCCATCTTTTTGAAATCCGGATTTCTGAACAATTGCCATTCTGTAGCTATAATCAATGCATCGGCACCCTGCAATGCAGTATATGGATCTTCTGCATAATTAATTTTATCACCGATAACTCTTCGCACATTGTCAACTGCTTCTGGATCATAAGCCGTAATCTTTGCCCCGGCTTTAACCAACTCATCTATAATGTATAAAGCAGGAGCCTCTCTGATATCATCAGTTTCTGGTTTAAAAGCCAGTCCCCAAAGTGCAAAATGCTTTCCGCTTAAATCTGATTTGTAATATTGTTTGATTTTTTCGACGATCTTTATTTTTTGGTTCTGATTTACGTCCATCACAGATTTCAATATCTTGAAATCGTATTGATACTCCTCTGCTGATAAAGCCAGCGCCTGAACATCTTTCGGGAAGCAGCTACCGCCATATCCAATTCCGGGGAAAAGGAATCTTTTTCCAATACGAGCATCGG
Organism: Pseudopedobacter saltans DSM 12145; assembly: GCF_000190735.1. Classification (GTDB taxonomy): domain Bacteria; phylum Bacteroidota; class Bacteroidia; order Sphingobacteriales; family Sphingobacteriaceae; genus Pseudopedobacter; species Pseudopedobacter saltans. The sequence continues at coordinate 4,626,684 of NC_015177.1, read as the reverse complement.
AACCCACTCCTATTCTTACCATATCTACGTCTGCACCTACCAATTCGCACAAATTGGCAATTTCGTTCATAAAGGTAATCTTTGTCGCTAAAAATGAATTCGCAGCGTATTTGGTCATTTCAGAAGAACGCTCATCCATAAAGATGATCGGATTACCCGAACGTACATAAGGAGCATATAGTTCCCCCATTAAAGCTCTTGCTCTTTCACCAGAAGCACCAACAACTACCCTATCTGGCTTCATAAAATCCTCTACTGCTACACCTTCTCTTAAAAACTCCGGGTTAGAAACAACATCCACTTCTACAAGTGTATTTTCTCTAAAAACTTCTTTTACCTTATCTGCAGTTCCAACTGGTACTGTAGACTTTGTGACTATTACTTTATAATCTTTTACTATTTCTGCAATATCCTTTGCGGCTCCCAACACGTAGCTTAAATCGGCTCTGCCGTCGCCACCCGGAGGAGTTGGTAATGCCAAGAATATAATTTGCGCATTTTCTATTGCCTCTGCCAAGTTGGTAGTGAAAGACAATCTCCCCTGTGCTATGTTCCTATTAAACAAAATGTCCAAACCGGGTTCGTAAATAGGCATAACACCATCTTTCATCTTCTGAACCTTCTCTTCCACGATGTCTACACAGATTACGTTGTTTCCAGTTTCGGCCAGACAGGTTCCGGTTACTAAACCGACATAACCTGTTCCTATAACAGCAATATTCATAAGTAAATTATAAAGTTAAATCCAAAATCTTTAAACTTGACGAAGTTAATAAATTAGAATTTTTAAATGCTTACTTTTTATAACATCGGGATACATTTTTTTTTCCTGCTTGCATCGCTCGCTGCTCTTTTTAACAATAAAGCAAAACTATGGATCGAGGGCAGGAAAAATTGGAAAAATAAATGGGAAAGCATTCCTGAGGAAAAAACAGTTTGGTTCCATTTTGCATCTTTAGGTGAATTTGAACAAGGCAAACCTTTAATTGAAAGAATTAGAGGGATGTTTCCTGATAAAAAAATTGTCATTACATTTTTTTCTCCTTCTGGTTATGAAGTTCGTAAAAATTCTCATCTTGGCGACTATATATTGTATCTTCCATTAGATACTAAAAGTAATGCCCGGGATTTTTTAAGAATATTTAATCCAGAAATCGCATTTTTCAACAAATACGAATATTGGTTCCATTTTTTTAAAGAAACACATCAAGCTGGGATTCCCCTATATGTAACCTCTGCTATTTTCAGACCCAATCAAATTTTCTTTAAATCCTACGGTTCTTTCAACAGAAGGATTTTAAGTTATGCATCTCATTTTTTTGTTCAAAATAAGCAGTCCGAAGAGTTACTAAGTAAAATTGGCTTAAATAATCATACGCTCTCTGGTGACACCAGATTTGATAGTGTAAACGATTTGGCTAAAAAACTGAAGGACTTACCTTTCATAGATAGCTTTAGCGGAAGACACCAACTATTTATCATAGGAAGCTCATGGCCTGAAGATGAAGCCAATCTTTCCCCTTGGATTACCAAAAATTTCGGATCATGGAAAGCGATGTTTGCTCCGCATGAAATTGACGAAGAGAGGATAGAACAAATCATAAAATTATTTCCTAAAGGTAGCGTTATTCGTCATTCTCAAATAGCAGACCAAGAGCTAAGCAATTATCATGTGATGATCATTGACAATATAGGAATGCTATCCACATTATACAGCAAAGCTGATTTAACCTATATTGGAGGTGGTTTTAACAAATCCGGAATACATAATACACTTGAAGCCGCTGCCTGGGGCAAGGCCGTGGTTTTCGGCCCTAATTATCATAAATTCCAGGAAGCAAAGGATTTAGTAGATATTCAGGCAGGATTCAGTTACAGTACACAACAAGAATTAAATTCCGTTCTTGACAAACTGGCTTTTGATGAAAATTACAGAAATCAGGCTGCAAAAAAAGCAAAAGAATATGTAGCACTGAATATTGGCGCCAGTGAAATCATCATTAACAAAATATATGGGAATTTATCTGCGAAAGGACTTATCTAAAGAATAATTATCATATTGCTGATAAGAAAGAAGCAAAACAAAGCACAGAATATGAATAAGTTGCGAAGGTATTGCTCCCCAGGCTTCAATCATAGAACTACCGAAAATCAGCACTATCATAGTAATTGCTCCAACAACTATAGCTTGTTTGGTAAATAATCCTACCAGCATAAAAACTCCAACCAATAGTTCTACGTAAGGTAAGATGTAACCAAACGGTAAGACTAATTGCGGTGGTAAAACAGACTGTTCGAATTGCTTTACCATTTCCTCTGCAAATGTATCCAACTTAGGAATTCGGACTATTCCATGCCCTAACATGCTCATTGCTATAGCTAAACGAAGGAGAATGTAGGATAAAGGTTTATTAATCATATTATTTATCTTTAATTCTTTTATCAAAAACAAATATCTCTGACCCTAGCAATTTAACACGTTTAAAGTCAGGATGCAAGGGATTAATCAAAAAGTTAAATTCAGAAGGAATAATGGAAGAGGGTACCTTTAAAACTGGAGAGGTTTTCAATTTCACCCACTCATCTCCTATTTTTTGTGTATTACTTATATTTCTAAATGAACTCCAGTCTTCCTTTAAATTCTTCAGATTGATGGTTTCAACACTTAAGTTATCAGGAATCTCAATACTCATCACTTTAAACAATGCGTTAAGTCCCAAACTATTTCGATGAACAACATTCTCTAAGCAAGCGAGAGATTGAGACGATGAGGTATAAATCACATCAACATCATTAGAGTTCCAAAGAGCAGCTCTTCCGAAAGCTTTCAATTCTCCTGCGTATCTGGCCAAAGTAATTCTAAACACCTCCACTATGCTAAAGCTCCGTAAGCTATACGCAATAATTCTTCTTCTATTAAAGTAATTCCCGTAATGGTATCCATTATTTCGAATGGTACCCGATCTCCTAATCCAATTGAAGGCATATTAAGCCAATCATGAAAGGCTTTTACAGAACCAAAAACTTCTATACCCTGCTCGAATAAAGAAAAAGATTTTAACAATTTCTCGCTTAATGCGGCATCTAACTTTAGATCCTGACCTGCATAGTTCTGAATAGTCTTTACCGTTGTTTTAAATGTCTCTTGAAATTGATCGTAGGTAAAACCAGACACAGATATAAAATCTAAGGCAGCTTTAGCCTGCAAACCACTTTTAGCTACCGACAACAAAGAAACCGGATTATCATATAATGTATGATAAAATGAAATTGTCTCTTCTACAGTACTCTGATGATTTTGATCCACCGCATAAGGCTTGGCCTTCTTTCTTTTATTTTTTAAGTCCATATTCTAATATATAGAAATTTTTCTCAAAACAAAAGAATATTTTCCACCTAACGGTTTAGAATAATATCTTCCAAAGCATCCACCCATTCCGGGTCGGCATTCAGGCTTTCTACCATTTGCACCTTTTCGCCTCCGTAGGAATGAAATTCTTCCTGATACTCTACCCCTATTTCATATATTGTTTCGATACAATCGGCAACAAAAGCAGGACTCAGCACTAAAATTCTTTTCTTTCCTTTATCTGCCAGGTCTTTTAAAACAGTACTGGTATAAGGCTGCATCCACGGCTCGCTCCCTAATCTGGATTGAAAGCACAATGTATATTCATCTGCTAAAAGCCCGATTTCTTCGGCAATTACTTTTGTTGTTTGATAACACTGCGCTGTATAGCAGAATTTATTGGTATCTGTATAAGTCTTACAACAATCCTCTACCTGTAAACAATGTTTCTTCGAAACATCGGCCTTTTTCATTTGGCGTTGAGGAACGCCATGATAACTAAATAAGACATGATCCCATTTCTCTGCGTCCAAATATCTTTTGGCATTCTTTGCAAAAATCTTAGCCATTCCCTTGTGATCACAATAGTTATTTACAAACTGAAGAGGTGGAATGACTTGCCATTGGCTAATAACTTCCATCACCATCTGATGAATAGAACCTGTTGTCGCAGAAGCATATTGAGGAAAAAGCGGAATTACTTTAATGCTATCAACATTTAGCTGCCGCATTTTATCCAATGCGCTTTCCAGCGAAGGATTTTGATAACGCATAGCCAGTTCTACGTGATACTCCTCTCCTAACCTCTCTTTTATTAAATCGAGAAGTTCGTAGCTGTAAACCAACAATGGCGAGCCCTGTTCTGTCCAAATTTCTTTGTAAATATTGGCCGAGTTCTTGGCTCTTTTTGGAACAATTATGCCCCGAACTAATAAATTTCTTCCTATTGGATTGATATCTATCACACGACCGTCCATTAAGAACTGATCGAGATAAGTACGGACATCTTTGGTTTCAGGACTATCGGGCGTACCTAAATTGACAAGTAAAATTCCTTTTTTTCTCATTCAAAACCTTCTTAAAATGCTTCTAACGCTTGCTTTACTTCTTCCATTAACCACATTGGAGTAGATGTTGCTCCCGCAATACCTACGGTATCACCTTCCCTGAACATATCTTTCTCCAATTCATTTACGCCACTTACGAAAAATGTGTTGGGGTTATGTTTTTTACATACCTCATAAAGCACTTTCCCATTAGAAGATTTCTTGCCAGACACAAAGACTATCTTGTTGTATTTCTTGGCAAATTCTGGTAAATCTTTGTCGCGATTAGATACCTGGCGGCATATGGTATCGTTCGCTTTTAAATCATAGCCTTTATCTAACAGACTTTGTTTAATTTGATAGAAGGTATCGGTTGATTTTGTTGTTTGGCTGTATAATGTAAATTTCGCAGGTAAATCAAGTTGTTCCAATTCTTCTATACTCTGAAAAACCAATGCATCGTTATTTGTTTGTCCTTGTAAACCTACAACTTCTGCATGACCGTGTTTTCCAAAAATCACAATTTTTTCATTTGAGTCATAGCTTGATTTGATCCTATTCTGCAATTTAAGAACCACAGGACACGAAGCATCTATTAAAGTGATATTATTCTCTAAAGCTAATTTATAGGTTTCAGGTGCCTCGCCATGCGCCCGTATCAATACTTTTTCATTGCTGATAGTTTTCAAATCATCATGATTGATAATTCTTAACCCTTTGGCTTTTAAACGGCTTACTTCTTCATCGTTATGTACAATATCGCCTAAACAGTACAAATATCCATCTTCAGACAAAATATCTTCTGCCATATCAATAGCGTACACTACTCCGAAACAAAAACCAGAATCACTATCTATAGTAACCTTTAAATTGTGTCCCATATCTCTTAAGTTCATACAAAAATATAAAAAACTCAATCAGAGCATTGTAATATTTGATTTTACATGATTATATGATTATAAGACTATTAATATTGCCGATTACGCTTAATGGTATTATCTACGGAATAGGGCCCGGCACCAATTATCCAAAACATAATTAACAATAGCAAAACAATTAAGGAAAGCCATAATTCAGAATTGAAGAATGTAAAGCCTTTAGCTATGTTAACGAAGAAAACAGCACCTAATAAGATGGGGATTTGAATAACTGCAGCAAACCTTGTTAACAAGCCTACTATCAGAAATATTCCTCCTAGAATATGTGCAAACACAATATAGTGCACAATAATAGCTAATAATACACTAGAAAGGTCAAACTTCCCACTTTCTATTAGCAAGGAATAAACGGCATCTCTGCTCATAATCACGGTTATCCCTTTTATCAGGATGATTACGCCTAAACAAATGCGAATTACATCTGTAGCCTTGGAGTGATAGTAATCGCCCCAATGTTCGATTCTGTGTACCAGGTTCATAATAAACCTCCTTTTCTAATTGACATGAAAGGATGTACAAAAATCAATCCAATCCGTATTGCTATTTCAGCGTTAATTCCCGATTTTAATGAACATTAAGTTTATAATTTCATTCACTATTTCAGGTTATTTAACAATGTAAACATCTTTTGTCTCATTGCCGAGGTTGTACCACTATAATTATTTACTATAATGGTAAAACAATAATTTTTATGGTAGCCTGAATAAGCCAGTACATCGCCAATGGTACCGCTTTTCATTTTCATGTTATTATATAATGGAAAACTATTCAAATATGCAGTAAACCAAGGCTGGCCGTCTGCCCATTTTAAGACGTTGGCCATAGTAGCTGATGTTACTCTATTTGCCGGAGCCAATCCGCTTCCGTCATAAATATTCAACGTGTTTTTATCAATACCTAGTTTTTGCCAATGATTCTGCAGACTCTTTATGCCACCTTTAATTGTCTTTCCTTCATCATTTGCAATAGCTCTAAGCATCTGCTCTCCGTATAAATTGAGACTTTTTTGATTAAAATGATAGACCATATCTTTTAAAGGCGGAGATTGAATACTTAGTATAACCGTTCCCTGAAGATTTTGCTTTGATGTATCCAACCTTGTCGTTTTATAGCCTTTGGTCGATATACCATTTTTAGACAAAGCTTCGCTTACATCATAAACGAATGCTAATGCCGGATCCGGCAACGAAAAACGAATTGCCTTATTTAAGTTAACAGCATATGTACCTCTTAAATAGACCACTGAAGAATATGGTGAAGAATAACCATAAACCTGATCACCTGTACCTGAATCGCCTGTTTTTAACTCATTAATAATATTTAAAAACGGGTATTGAACACTAGCCGAAAGCAATTGAACATCCTGTCCTGTTGACGTAGCTGGTTTAAACCTCAATTCAAATTCATTCTCACCCCAGCATATTGCAGAGCTTCCCGCACCATAATAGTTCCCCATATCCTGCCATATCCAACCTTCGGAAATACTTTGTGAATCCCAGACTCCATCATCAGCTATTACTTCTCCATTTACCTTTTTAATACCTTTTGATTGAATCGCAGATAAGATTTTCTCTAAAACTATATCTTTAGAGGTTGTTGAAAATCTATCACTTCCCAACGTCGGATCCCCGTTTCCTTTAATAACGATATTCCCATTCAAGGTATTTCCTGAAATACTTCCAGTATAAAGGATATCTGTCTTAAATTGAAAATCTTCACCTAAAATAGCCAGAGCAGTTGCTGAAGTAACTGTTTTTAAAGTAGAGGCAGGAGCTAAGCCGACATTTTCATTTTGTGCAAAAATCACCTTATTCGTATTTCTGTCTGTAACGATTAAAGAACTTGTTGCGTACTTTAATTGAGCGTCCTTTGAAAAAGCTGCATAGGCCGTTTTTAACTTATCAGTAATGGATTGGGAGAAAGAAGAGTTCCCTATCGCTGAAATAAGTAAGATAGCAAAGATTTTTTTCATAGTACAAATAAAGGGATTATAGATAAAAACAACCAATTTATATAAAAAGCTAAACGTTGAAGAATTAAGTAAACCAACAAATGACATGAGGTATTTTTTAAGTTTATTACTTACTTGCATTATTTCCTTGTCATGTAGCAAAGAAAAAAGTTGCAAAAAAACGGCAAGCACTTATATTTACGAAGTAAATTCTCCGGAAGAGACTACCGTAAATCAATTAACTAATTTAGATTTATCCCTTATTTTAAATGGTTGTGATTATTTCTATAAATTGGAAAGTAAAGGTGAATTCGAGAGAGAGATTACAGCTAAAATAACACAAGAAACCTGTCTATATTGCACAACGTCTATTACAGAAACAATTGTTACCTATTCTTTTTTAGCGAAAAAGCCAGGCACCTACATTCTTAAATTTAAATCATCTTCAAACACACATATTGAGAAACAAATTGTTGTAAAATAGTAAACTCTAAAATCTACATGAGAAACACACTTGTTATCACCTTTATTTATTTCCTTATAACTTCTTGCTCTTCAAAAAAAGAGAGCGACAATTGTATTTATGAGATTGATATCCCAGCAATAGAAATATCTACCGAAAGTTCCGGAACTGTTAATGAACCTATAATTTTCAAAGTGAAACTCAGCTTTTATAATGGTTGTAGCGATTTCAAAATATTTGAAGAAAAAAAAGACGGTAATATTATCACTGTAGTAACCAAGGGAATGAATATGGGTTGTATATGTACAGATATAGCATTTACTCTTAAAAAGGACTATACTTTCATACCTAAGACGGCCGGAACATATACTTTCAAATTTAAGTCTTCTGGCGACACTTACATTCAAAAACAAGTTATCTTAAACTAGTAACTCTAAAATCAGATATGAAAAACACATTTGTTATTATCCTTATTTGCCTCCTTATTAGTTCCTGTTGTTCAAAGGACGAAGAGAGAGATTGTATTTATGATATAGAACTTCTTACCACAGATGTATCTGTAACAAGTTCTGGCACCGTTAATACCCCTTTGACCTTTAAAGTTAAACTTAGTTATCATAACGGATGCGGAAATTTTTCCCGGTTTAATGAAAAGAGAACTGAAAATACTATCGAGGTTATTGCCAAGGGACAAAACAGAGGTTGCGTTTGCACACAAGCTTTTATTAGTTTTGAGGAAGATTATGTTTTTGTTCCTAAACAAGCCGGAACTTATAACTTTAAATTTAAATCAGCTAAGGATACTTTTATAGAAAAACAGGTCGTCGTAAATTAAAGATTATGGATAATCGAATAAATAATGAAGTAAGCGAAAATATGGATCGTTTAGATCTTCCCCTGAGGAATGAAATTCAAAATTTACGTTATATCATTCTGAACGCAAACGAAAATTTGGAGGAGAATATGAAATGGAATGCACCCAACTATCACATAAAAGATGCAGATAGAATAACAATGAAGCTATACCCTCCAAATCAGATTCAAATTATATTTCATCGTGGAGCTAAAACACAAGCTCAACCAGAGGAAAAACTACTAGCTAACGATTTTGGATTATTGGATTGGAAAAGTAACGACCGGGCCGTACTGACATTAAAGGACATTAATGATATAGAGTTAAATAAGGGAAAAATAACTTCTCTCGTACAAAGCTGGCTGGCCGCTACAACTTAATTTAGAATATATAAACACAAAAAGGAGGCTGTCTCATAAATGAAATTCACAATTTCAAATCAGAATTAAATTTGGCAGGACAGCTTTTAATTACAGAAACCATGAAAAAAGGATCAAAACTCATCAGAGATTTGATCCTTTTTCGCTAAATCTAATAAAGCGTCGAAATTTTATTTGGTATCAATCTAGTAAAATTGACTTTTGATACAGCCTCTTTTCTATTTATAACGGAATTACTAACCGATTAAATTTTGCGCTACTAAAGCCTCTGCGATTTGAACCGTATTTGTAGCCGCACCTTTTCTAAGGTTATCTGCCACACACCACATATTTAATGTATTGTCCTGAGATTCATCACGACGGATACGTCCAACTAAAATCTCATCTTTACCATGCGCATCCATTGGCATTGGATATTTTGCATTTGCCGGATCGTCAACTACAATAACTCCAGGAGTTGCAGCCAATAACTCGCGAACCTTTGCTAAGTCGAAATCATTTTCAAATTCGATATTGATAGACTCTGAGTGTCCACCCATTACAGGAATTCTAACAGTAGTTGCTGTAACTTTAATACTGTCATCGCCCATAATTTTTTTAGTCTCCAAAATCATTTTCATTTCCTCTTTTGTATATCCATTGTCCTGGAAAACATCTATCTGAGGAATAACATTTAAATCAATCGGATAAGCATATGCCATTTCTCCATCGGTAATTCCTTTACGCTCATTCATTAACTGGTTGACAGCTTTTACTCCTGTTCCAGTAACTGATTGGTAAGTTGAAACTACAACTCTTTTGATTTTATATTCATCATGCAAAGGTTTTAAAGCTACTACCATTTGGATAGTAGAACAATTTGGATTTGCGATGATTTTATCTTCTTTAGTTAACACAGATGCATTTACTTCTGGAACTACCAATTTTTTAGACGGATCCATTCTCCATGCAGAAGAATTATCGATAACTACAGTACCTTTAGCGGCAAACTTAGGCGCTTGTTCTAGGGAAGTGCTTCCTCCGGCAGAGAACAAAGCCACCTCTGGAACCATTTCGATGGCTTCTTCAACAGTTACAACCTTGTATTTCTTTCCCTTGAAATCAATTTCCTTACCCTTACTTTTTTCAGAAGCAACAGGAATCAATTCTGTAACCGGGAAATTGCGCTCTGCTAAAACTTTTAACATCTCCGTTCCAACAAGACCGGTAGCGCCTACAACTGCAACTTTCATTTTTTTCTCTTTAATTAATTAATTTTTAAATATTATATTTATTCTAAATATGGCCAAATATGAGAAAGTTTTTACTTTTTTTAATGCTTTTGTTACACAAAAACGCTTTTTCACAATTAAATGATAAATTCGATGATGGTAATTTTACTACAAATCCTGCCTGGGTTGGTCCCAACGCACAGGAAAACTTTGTTGTTGAAAATGGTTCTTTAAAATCCAATTCCGACCTGCCCAACACAAATTTCTTTTTAGCAACCGCAAATAGTCTGGCTTTAAATACGGTGTGGGAGTTTGATTGTAATCTAAAGTTTTCGGTATCTGGGAATAATTACGCTGATATTTATTTGATTAGTGACTCAGAAAACCTGAGTGGTAGCACCCATGTGAATGGTTATTTTGTAAGGGTTGGAAATACCGGAAAAGAAATTTCCCTTTTTAAACGAAATGGTCTTTTAGCAAATTCAATTAAACTTTTAACAGGCCAAAGTGGGACTGTATCCAGTTCCAGTAATAATCCCCTCAGGATAAGAGTTACCAGAAATAGTCTGGGAGAATTCACACTGGAATGGGATAAATCTCAAACGGGCAATCTATATCAATCTGAAGGAAAGGTTATAGACAAGCAATATTCAACCAGCAATTGGTTTGGTATTTATATCCAACAATCAACAGCCTCTTTTCATAAAAAGCATTTCTTTAGCAATTTTTCAATAAAAGAAATAGAACTACCGGAAATAGAGTCTGCACATATTGCAAAAAACAAATTAACAATTTCATTTACTGAGGATATCAGAACAAATGATATCGATTTAAATAAGAACTTCCATATAAAACCGTTTAGTGGCGCAATAAAAAGCGTAACAACTTATTCAAAAAGTATCCTTGTAGAATATGACAAAGATTTCGAAAGTGCTTTGTATCAATTAACAGTTGATAAGATTCGCGATTTAGCTGGAAATTTGAATTCAAAGCCTTTAATCATATCCTTTACTTATAACAAGCCCTATCTAACAAAGTATAATGATATATTAATAAATGAGATTTTTGCAAATCCGAACCCACAGGTTGATCTGCCGAAGGCCGAGTTTATAGAACTGCTTAATACCACTACTGAAAAATTATCATTAAAAGGTTTTAAATATTCTAACTCGACGACCAATTACATTTTTGGTGATGATTATATCTTACCAGAAGAACATCTTATCATATGCGCAAAAAGCGATACTTTGGAGTATAAGGAGTATGGCAGAACTATAGGTATTTCTCCCTGGCCTACGCTGAGAAACGACAATGGATCGTTAAGTCTGACCAATCAGGAAGGCACACTTATTCATAAAGTGCAATATTCAGACACGTGGTATAAAGATAACGTCAAAAAAAAAGGGGGATACAGTTTAGAACTTATTGATCCTGCATCTATTTGTATTGACGCACAAAATTTTTCGGGTAGCCAACATCCGAGCGGAGGTACTCCCGGAAAATCAAATTCGATCTATAAATCGAACATTTCGTCTGCTCCCTTATCTCTGTCTTCCCTATTTTTCAAAGATGATTCTACAGTTGTACTGGTTTTTAACAAAGCTATAGATAGTTTAAAAGCTATCTCTGCAGATAATTATATAAGTAAAATTGGTAAGCCGGACCTCGTAAAAGTAGTTGCGCCAGAATTCAGCTCGGTTGAACTTATTTATAAAAATGGTCTTGTCAGAGGACAATCGTTCTTAATGAAAAGTCTTGAAATCTGCGATTGTGGGGTTACAAAGTTAACCAATCTGGAATCGGAACTCATAGTTCCTTCAAATCCACAAAAAGGCAAAATCCTGATTAATGAAATTTTATTCAATCCGCGAGCTGGCGGCAAAGAATTTGTAGAACTTTATAATCATTCGGATGAAACTTTTGATTTTAGAGAGCTATTTATCGCCGGTGCTAATGCTAAAGATTCCGTAATAAATATAAAAACAATTAGCGCAAACACTATGCTTTTCAAACCCGGTACATATTGGGTTATTACCACTGACCCAGAAAATATTCAGCTTGAATATTTCACTACTAATCCTGATAATTTCATTAAGGTTTCTGCTTTACCTTCTTTTAATAATGATAAGGGTACCGTCGTTCTACTAGATAAAGATAAAAATAGAATTGACCAGCTGAATTACGATCGAAACATGCATTTTGCGCTATTGAAAGAAGAAAAGGGCGTTTCTCTGGAAAGAACTTTTTTTAATGAAGACACAAACAAACCTGGTAATTTCCGTTCGGCAACTGCTAGTGTCGGTTTTTCTACTCCAGCATATAAAAATTCTCAAAACATGGCACAAAATGCAACTTCTTCTGACGGGATTGCGCTCTCCACCAAAGTTCTTTCACCAGATAACGACGGCACCAATGATCTTTTAAGTATTAATTACCAGTTAGACCAAAACAATTATGTAGCGAATGTAAGTGTATATAATGATGAAGGACGTCTGATTAAAAAAATCATTAACAACGAGGCGGTAAGCTCTTCCGGAACATGGCTATGGGATGGTTTTGACTTAACTCAAAACCGTGTTAAAACGGGCATTTACATCTTACATGCCGAATTATTTGATTTATTCGGAAAGCGGAAGAATTATAAAACGGCTTTTAGCGTGGTTAGTAGACAATAAATTCTGCTATTAGATTCATTAATCTAAAAAAGCCACAAATGCTTTTGCTTTTTTCTTAATTTTACATCGCTCAATTCAGAGCTTTTAATTTTGATGTACAAAGAGATAAATAAGATCTCTCTATAGAAAATAACAAATGGGAAGAGCATTCGAGTTTAGAAAAGAAAGAAAATTTAAACGTTGGGCCAAAATGGCCGTTCAGTTCACACGTATTGGAAAAGATATCGTAATTGCGGTAAAAGAAGGTGGCCCTCATCCAGAAAACAACTCCAGATTAAGAACTGCTATTCAGAATGCTAAAGCTGTAAACATGCCTAAAGACCGTGTTGAAGCAGCTATAAAAAGGGCTAGTGATAAATCGACAGCTAATTATGATGAAGTTGTATACGAAGGATACGGTCCTAATGGCGTGGCAGTTTTAGTAGAAACAGCTACAGATAACACGAACAGAACTGTTGCGAATGTTAGAAGTTACTTCAACAAAAGCAACGGAACTTTAGGCAAAACCGGTTCTCTGGATTTCATCTTTAAAAGAGTATCAACTTTCCGATTTGCTCCAGGCGATTTAGATTTAGAAGAATTGGAATTAGAATTAATCGATTTTGGTTTAGAGGAAATTTATGTTGAAGCAGATGAAGAAGGTAATGATTTAGCTGTTATACATGCAGGATTTGAAGATTTTGGCAAAATGCAAAAAGCTTTAGAAGAAAAAGGAATCGAGATTAAACAGGCTAAACTGGAAAGAATTCCGTTATCTTACGCAGAAGTGAACGAAGAGCAAGCTGCAGATATCATGAAATTATTGGATAAACTGGAGGAAGACGACGACGTTCAGGCGGTTTATCATAACATGGCTGAATAATTTTTTATAGATATGGGAATTGTTAGTACAAGAAGAAAAGACCATGAATTAAAGGTTACTTTTAATGATGATACATTAGTTATTGAATTAGAAGACGGTAAAGAAACAGCATTCCCTTTATTGTGGCATCCTCAGTTAAAAAACGCCAGTGAAGAAGAGAAACAAAACTGGGAGCTTAGTAAAGATGGCAAAAAAATTATTTGGAAAAATCTTAACGTAGAAATAGCTATATAAAAATGGTTTTTGAAGAGTTCTTTTTGAAGAAAAAAATTGATTTGGCACTGTTACGTAATGCCGAACCGAACCTTTTTGATCAATTCAAAAGTCATTACGCTCTTATGGGAGAAAAAAGTTTCGACCATACCAAAAAATATTGGTTCAATAAGCTACGTCATTCTTATCCTTTATCTGCTGAAGAAGAAATAAGATTAAAAGAATTATTTAAAGGAGAAAAAACCGTTGATAAAGCAGAAGCGATTGCCATCGAAGCAAAAACTGAAACAGCAGTTGCAAAACCTGCCGGGTTCAAGCCTAAATTTAAGGCTCCTATTGTAAAAAAAGAAGAACATATTCCTGCTAGTTCAACTTCTACTGAAGTAAGTACTACCGAGGTCAATGATTCTTCCTCCGAAAATAAACCTCCTGAATTTAAGCCCAGATTTAAACCGGGAGTAACAAAAACAATTTCTTCAAGTGCTGAGGAGAAACAGCCAGAAGAAAAGCCCACAGTAGACGAAACTGCTGTTGCTAAACCAAGTGGATTTATTCCAAGATTTAAAGCCGGAACAACTAAGATCTCCTCAACGGATACTGAAAAAACAAATACTGATGCACCTGCTGTTGATACCAATACAACGGAAGAAATATCCAAACCCATTGGATTCAGGCCACGATTTAAAGCAAATCAGCCACCTGTGCCTTTAAAAGAAGATACAGCAGTAGCTAAAGATCCGGAAAAAACAGAAGTTAAGGAAGAAGTCCCTGCTAAAACATTAGGTTTTAAACCGCGGTTTAAAGCAGGACAGACTAAAACAATAGAAACTAAGGAAGACATAGAAACTCCTTCAGTTCAAAAAGATATAGAAGCTGAGGTTGAAGGGATTGCAAATATTCAGGAAGAAACTAAGCCCGATATAACAGCAAAACCTTTAGGTTTTAAACCCCGGTTTAAGGCCGGACAAACCAAGACAATAGAAGAAAAAACTGAAAAAGTGAAAACGGTTGACACTAAAAATAGCGAACATCGCGAGAAACTGCTTGATGAGGTAAAAGATGATGTCGAAGGTTCTGCTGCTACTGCCAGTCCAAAACCTTTGGGGTTTAAGCCGAAATTTAAACCAAAAAATAAAAACGACGAATAGTAAATTCGTCGTTTTTATCGTAGCTAAATTTTTGACGATAAGGAGACTTAAACTCCAACAGGCAATAAAAATTTAAAACCAAATCCCCACCCCAATACCAATAGATTCTGCTTTAAGCTTATTCCCTTCATATAAAAAATCCTCAAAATCCTGAGTTAAATATTGTGCTTCCACAAAGTACCGGGCTCCCTTTTTATTGGTGAGAATATATCCCATACCAGCATCATAATTCAATCCCTTTACATAATCCTTAAAAACCTTAGCTGCATAACCCACGCTGGCTCTAACAAAAGGAGATTGCTTATTTTCCGAAAGACTCATCAAATTATAATGCCCATTTGCAGAAAAAGAAATGGTATTCATATTCAATCCACCATTACTTCCTCTGCTTTTAAAATTCGCAGTAGCAATGCCAACTCCCACACCCGCATGTTCATTCTGTTTGCCAAATACAAATTTAATCTGCAATGGATTTACTTTTTGTTCGTTAAAAACGTCGTTGATACCAAAACCATAGTTTACCTGCATTCTTCCAAAACTTTTAAATTTTTGAGGATTTTTGAAGGTCTGCGCCTGTAAATTCTGGGCGATAAGGCCAAAGGCTACCGCAATAAAAAGTTTAACGATATTCATAATATTTAGATTCGGGTATCAATTATACAGATTTTTATGCTGAACTGGCTGTTTAAAAAACAAAAATTAGGTTTTTTCATTATGTTTGCAGACGAACAAAAGCTAGCTGCTTCTAATGTTGAAACTAGACGAGATTAAAAAGCCTATAGAAAAAGAAATCGATGCCTTTGAAGAGAAGTTTAAAGCTTCTATGAAAAGCTCGGTTCCTTTGTTAGATAGGATAACCCACTATATTGTAAAAAGAAAAGGTAAGCAGATACGACCTATGTTCGTGTTCTTTTCGGCCAATATAAGTGGAGGAATAACAGAGTCTACCTATCACGCAGCAACTTTTGTGGAATTGCTCCATACAGCTACGCTGGTTCATGATGATGTTGTAGATAATTCTTTCGAAAGACGTGGTTTTTTCTCCGTAAATGCTCTGTGGAAAAACAAAATTGCCGTTTTGGTTGGCGACTACCTTTTAGCTAAAGGTTTATTACTATCCGTTGACCATCAAGAATTTAAACAATTAAAAATTGTATCTGATGCTGTGCAGCAACTAAGTGAAGGCGAATTGTTGCAAATGGAAAAAGTGCGTCGCATGGATATCAGCGAAGAAGTTTATTACGAAGTTATCAGAAAAAAAACAGCTTCATTAATAGCTTCCTGCTGTGCCGCCGGATCGACTTCTGCCGGTGCCACCGACGAGATTGTGAAAAAGATGCATGATTTTGGCGAGAAAATTGGGATAGCTTTTCAAATTAAAGACGATTTATTTGATTTTGGCACAGATGATATCGGAAAACCCAAAGGCATAGACATTAAAGAAAAAAAGGTTACCCTTCCTTTAATTTATGCTTTGAACAATGTAGATAAGGCAGAAAAAAAACGCATCAAAAATCTTGTTAAAAATCATAATGATGAACCGGAAAAGATAAATGCTATTATCGAATTTGTTAAAGCAAACGGCGGTTTAGCCTATGCCGAAGAGCAAATGTTCAAATATCAGGACGAAGCATTTAAGATTCTGGCGCAGTTTCCGGAAAGCGAATCGAGAACCGGCCTGGAAAATTTAGTGAGATTTACTACAGAAAGAAATAGATAATGAGTAACGAAGTTTTATTTTTTTGCGGGTTTGCATTGTTTATCATCATCATGCTTGCCCTTGACCTTGGTGTTTTCAACAAAGAAGACAAAGAAGTTTCTTTAAAAAGTGCTTCTATTATGAGCCTGATTTGGGTGAGTTTTGCTATAGGCTTCTATTTCCTTCTCAGACTCCATGCTAACTATCTCCATAGCATCCAAAATATGGACGACCTGATTGCGATAACAGCAAAACATCAGCATAGCATCAAACTGGTGCCTGATAATTTTGAACTTAGTTTAGATATATATAGTAAAAACCTGGCCTTAGAATTCATTACAGGTTATGTTATCGAATATGCATTATCTGTAGATAATATCTTCGTAATGGTGTTGATATTCTCTGCTTTTGCAGTTAAAAAGGAATATTATCACAGAGTTTTATTTTGGGGTATTCTGGGAGCTGTAGTAATGCGTTTCCTTTTCATCTTTATAGGTGCTACATTAATCAGTAAGTTCGGATGGATACTTTATCTTTTTGGAGCGTTCCTGATTTATTCGGGAATTATGATGTTCATAAAGCGCGACGAAGAAGAGGAAATTGACACTAAAAACCATAAAGTAGTTAAACTGGCATCCAGGTTTTTCCCTGTATACCCTCAATTTGTGGGACATGATTTTTTCCATGTAGAGAATGGGAAAAAATATATTACTCCTCTATTTTTAGTCTTATTGATTATAGAATTCACGGATGTAATATTTGCCGTTGATTCTATTCCTGCCATATTTGCAGCAACGAAAGACCCTTATATTGTATTTTTCTCTAATATCTTCGCGATTTTGGGTTTAAGATCCATGTTCTTCCTCTTGGTTAACATTATCCATAAATTCCATTATTTAAAAACCGGACTAGCTTTCTTACTGGTATTTATTGGTATAAAAATGCTAGCACATGACTATATGGAGAAAATAGGATTTACAACAGCACATTCTCTTTATATTATTATCGGAATTCTGGCGGTTAGTGTTATAGCGTCTTTAATATTCCCTAAAAAAGAAGAGGCAAAAAATTAGATCAATCATGCTAAAAAAAGACCGCTACAAAGCTTTTGTAGAATATTTTTCAACGCATCAGCCACAGGCGGAAACGGAACTCCATTACAACAATCCATTCGAATTATTGATTGCTGTAATTCTTTCTGCTCAATGCACAGATAAAAGAATAAATCAGGTTACGCCGAAACTTTTCGAGCGTTATCCAACACCAGAAAGTCTGGCTTCTGCTACTCCAGAAGAAGTCTTTGCTTACATTCGCTCGGTTAGCTATCCAAATAATAAATCCAAGCATTTGGTTGGTATGGCCAAAATCCTACTGAATGAATTCAATGGTATTGTTCCCGAGGATGTTAAAGATTTACAGAAAATGCCTGGCGTTGGTCGAAAGACAGCAAACGTAATTTCATCTGTTATTTATCATGCTCCTGCTATGGCTGTAGACACCCATGTTTTTCGTGTCGCCAACAGAATTGGTTTAACTACTAATGCAAAAACACCTTTAGCAGTAGAAAAACAACTGGTAGCGCACTTGCCACAGGACAAGATACATATTGCTCACCACTGGCTTATTTTACATGGTCGATATATTTGTTTAGCCAGAAGTCCAAAATGTGATATTTGCCCTTTAACAGGCTTTTGCAAGTATTATGCACAGCACAATACGCCATCGGCTCTAAAAAGAAAAGGGGAATTGGAAGCAAAAGCGAAAATCGCTAAAGAATTAAAGAAAAGAGCTATAAAATAATCGGCTGTTTTTGACGCGTTTCTCAAATATTGTCACACAACTGCTTTTCAAAAAAAACTGCTCGCATGTTGCTTATAGCAAATGAAAGAATTATCTGTTTAGTTAAAGAAAACGGCTAGCTAAATAATGGCTTCTTAAATTACTAATCGCTGGTTTTAACATACAAACAGACTATATTTCATTAAATCAGAAGCTGCATTTAGTAAAAATCGAGCTAAATACAGGCTTTTATATAATACTCCTTACACTTTACTTAGCTATCTTAGTTACATTTCTATATCCTTCTGATTCGTAAAATCATCAAATTATACTACCTTTATTTGAAATCGACACATTTATTGATGTCATGAAAAAAATTTCTTTAAGCACTATTGCAAATGATAAAAAAATTAGCATTTTTGTATCATTAAATTTTTAAAAAGATAAATTACTAAAAATATTATACATGAGTAACCCTAGCGAAAAGTTAAAAGCATTACAACTTACTTTAGATAAACTAGAAAAATCTTACGGAAAAGGTACTGTAATGAAATTAGGAGATGCACCTGTTGAAGCTATGGAGGCTATTTCCACTGGTTCTCTTGGTTTAGATATTGCCTTAGGCATTGGTGGTTTACCTAAAGGAAGAATTATAGAGATCTACGGTCCTGAATCTTCTGGTAAAACTACTTTAGCTACCCATGTTATTGCAGAGGCACAAAAAGCAGGAGGTATTGCTGCCATTATAGATGCTGAACATGCTTTTGATCAATTCTATGCCCAAAAATTAGGTGTAGATATTGAAAACTTATTAATCTCACAACCTGATAACGGTGAACAAGCGCTGGAGATTGCTGATAACTTAATCCGGTCAGGAGCAATTGATGTTATTGTTATTGACTCAGTTGCCGCTTTGGTTCCAAAAGGTGAGATTGAAGGCGAAATGGGTGATTCTAAAATGGGGTTACAGGCCCGTTTAATGTCACAAGCTTTACGTAAATTAACGGGTACCATTAGCAAAACAAAATGTTGTTGTATTTTCATCAACCAATTAAGGGATAAAATTGGTGTGATGTTCGGGAATCCAGAAACAACTACTGGTGGTAACGCATTGAAATTTTATTCTTCTGTTCGTTTAGATATCCGTCGTATCTCTCAAATTAAAGATAGTGACGAGGTTGCAGGTAACAGAGTAAAAGTTAAAATTGTAAAAAACAAAGTTGCTCCTCCCTTCAGAATTGCTGAGTTTGACATTATGTTTGGCGAAGGTATTTCTAAAGCTGGTGAAATTATAGATTTAGGTGTTGAATACGGTATCATTAAAAAAGCAGGTTCATGGTTTAGTTACGGTGATTCTAAACTAGGTCAGGGCCGCGATGCTGTAAAACAACTCATTATGGATAACCCGGAATTAGCTGAAGAACTGGAAGCAAAAATTAAAGCTGAAGTTACAGGCGTTCCAGTTCCTGAAGGATTTGGAGACGAGGATTAATATCCGTTACTATCTAAATTATTTCAAAATCCCTTAGCAAGCTGTTTGCTAAGGGATTTTTTTATTCCTAAATCTATTTCACAGAGAATTAAGACCTTAAATACTCTGACTTTTTATCGAACAAAATATTTCCTTTACTTTTGTGTTAATACTTAGATCTAAAATTTTAAAAATGTCTAAAAAAATCATTATCACCATCTCTCTAATCTTTGTAGTCATTTTACTTGCTGTAGCTAGTATTCCGCTTTTCTTCAAAGACACCATAGTTTCTAAAGTAAAAAACACCATCAATGAAAATCTGAACGCCAAAGTCAACTTTAAGGATATTGATCTAACCATAATCAGTTCTTTTCCTCAATTAGGGTTAAAATTAAATGACTTCGAAATTGTTGGTGTAGACAGTTTTTCTACAGATACACTGGCAAAAATCAAAAATCTACAGCTCAATTTAAATTTAATGAGCGTGATAAAAGGAGATAAATATCAGATAAATGAAGTTAAATTGGACGAACCTAAGATTTACGCCAGAGTACTGAAAAGCGGTAAAGCTAACTGGGATATTGTAAAATCCGACTCTACAAAAACAAGTCCACAAGATACTACCGCATCATCTTTTAAAGCTGCTTTGAAAAAATATGAAATAAAGAATGGAAATATTATTTATGATGATGCTTCACTGAATTTCTATATGGCTTTAAATAACATAAATCATAGTGGAAAGGGAGATTTTACTCAGGATCTTTTTGTTTTAGACACGGAATCCAATATCGAAAAATTAACTGTAAAATATGGTGGAATTCCATATTTAAATGGTGTACATTTAGAAGCAGGACTTCCCCTAGATATCGATTTAGCTAAGATGAAGTTTACACTTAAGGAAAACACCATCAAACTAAATGAACTGGTGTTGTCTTTAGTAGGGAGTTTAGCCATGCCTAACGATACTGACATGGTCATTGACGTAAAGTTTGATGCAGAAAAATCTGATCTAAAGAACTTTCTATCATTAATCCCAACTATGTATGCATCCAATTTTAAGGATTTACAAGCATCTGGAAAATTCGGACTAAAGGGTTTTGCAAAAGGTATTTATAATGAAAAATCGTTACCGGCATTCGATATCAATCTAAATATAGAAAATGGGAAAGTAAAATACACTTCTTTACCATCCTCAATAAATGATATACAGATTAAAGCTAAAATATCAAATCCCGATGGAGTAACAGACCATACCATTATTGATGTTCCTGCTTTTCATATGGCATTTGATAAAGCTCCTTTGGATGGGAAATTACTGGTAAAAACCCCTATTAGTGACCCTTATTTGGATTTAGCATTAAAAGGAGCTTTGGATTTAAAACAGTTAACCACTATATTCCCACTAAAGGATATGGCTTTAAGTGGGCTTTTAAACGCTGATATAACTGCCTCTAGAAATAAGTCAACAATAGACAAAGGAAATTATGAAGCTTTTAAAGCAAGTGGAAATATAACAGCTACAAACGTTAATTATTCGGGAGCAGCGGTTGCTAAACCTGTAAGTATTCCTGTAGCTAAATTGAGCCTTAATCCAAAAAATATAACGGTAAGCAATGTTGTTGCTAAAATTGGTAAAAGTGACTTTCAGGCAAATGGAGCAGTAAATAATTATCTGTCATATGTTTTCGGAAAGGACAAACCTCTACAGGGAAATTTCAATTTGGTATCATCATTAATTGATGTTAATGAATTGATGGGGCCAGCCACTACAGAACAAAAAAGTGCAGATACAAGCAAGTTAAGCGTAATTGAAATTCCAAAGAACATCGATTTTAACATGACAGTTAAGACCGAGAGGCTCCTATATGATAACTACGACATCCAAAACGCTCAAGGTGCACTTTTTGTAAAGAATCAGACAGTTTTCTTTAAGGATCTAGGGATGCAGATGCTTGACGGTAAAGTAAAAATGAATGGTTCCTATGCAAGTACTGATATCAAAAAACCAAAAGTAGATATTGATTTTGGTATAGAGAATATGAATATTCAAAAGGCTTTTAATATGTTTAATACCATTAAACTTTTGGCTCCTATTGCTAAATATACTAGTGGAACCTTCACAACTAATTTAAAATTCAATTCCGATTTAGGGCAAGATATGATGCCTATTTATTCATCTATAGATGCTTCTGGTATGACAAATATTATCGAAGCTGTGATTAATGGCTTTGAACCACTAAATAAACTGTCTTCCAGCCTGAATATTGGTGAACTGAAAAAACTGGAATTAAAGAATGTATTGGCCAAATTCCAGATCGAGGATGGAAGACTATTGGTCTCGCCTTTCAACATCAAGAAAAATGATATATTGTTAAATATACAGGGTTCTAATGGATTAGATCAATCCATGGATTATAAAGTAGCTATAAATATTCCCCGAGCCAAATTGGGAAACCAAGCCAATTCAACAGCCAATGCCCTACTTGCTTCACTTAATAGCAAGGCCGGCACTAATGTAAATCTTGGCGAAACAATAAAATTTAATGCCCTTATTGGTGGAACGGTTACGAAACCAACTGTTAAGCTGGATTTATCTGGAAATGACATCAAATCAGAAGCTAACAGTATTGTAAATCAGGTCATTGCGGATAAAAAAGCCGAGTTGGAATCAAAAGCAAGAGAAGAGGTTACTAAAATTACGGATAAAGCGAAAGCGGAAGCCCAACAAAAAATAGACACAGTAAAAAAACAAACTGAGGAAAGGATCAAAAATGAAGTAAAAAATCAGCTAAACAATCTTTTCAAAAAGAAGGAAAAAACACAAACCACTACCGAACAACCCGCTCAATAGTTTTATTGAGAAGGGGCATTTTCACCATTAGGATGATTTCGAAAATAGAAAAAATAAATTTCGTTATCAGTTGTAGGTCGCGTTTATACGTAACTCGCAACTGATAACAAATCACTTTATCTAATTCAATATCATTTTCTCGAGAGCACTATCTCTGTCGTAGATATCCTTTCTAAAATTAATCTGTCCTTTCCTATCGACAAAAGCAGTAAAGTAACTGATAAAAACAGGTACCGGATTTTTTAAGGTTACCCACTTTTCCTTAGTTTGGTGCATTGCCTTATCGATACTTATAGAGTCCCAAGCCTTATCATCCTTCAATAAAAATTCCGCCAATTTCTTGGGCTCACTTACACGGATACATCCGTGACTAAATGCTCTATCCTCCATACTGAATAAAGACTTTGCTGGCGTATCGTGTAAATAAATATTGAAATTATTAGGGAACAGAAATTTCACCAATCCCAGGGAATTATCTTTCCCGGGTAACTGCCTTATCACCGGAAGCCCGTTCTCATGACCAGTAATTTCCATATTATGTTGTTTCAAGTAACCGGCATTCCTATTCATTGCAGGTAAAATCTCATTTCTTACAATACTCGGCGGCACATTCCAGTAAGGACTAAAGACAATATATTTCAAATCCCCCTGAAAAACCACAGTTTTATGCAGTTCTTTACCTACTACAACATTGCAGCTCCACAATAAGCTATCCGCATTATAAACATGCAGTTTGTACTCGGGAATATTTACTCCTAAATATTCTTTATTTAATCCGGCTGGCACCCATCTGAAACGCTCCATATTTACAATGATAGTCTTAACCCTATCCCTCAATGGCACATTCATTTCCTTTATCGTTCCTGCTCCAATTACACCATCGTTCGTAAGTCCGTGTCTTTCCTGAAAATTGCTTACCGCTTCTTTCAAATTTGCATCATAAAGTGCAGATAAAGTATCCGATTCTTTATAGTCACCCAAAAAGTGCAGGCGCTTCCTGATCTTAACAATATTATCTGAAGAATCACCTATTTTATAAGATTTCTTTCCCGCATCTAATCCAATCGTTGTCACTTCTCTCTGACTTTCAAGCTCCCGATACTTAGTTAAAAAAGATTTCAGCAACATATATTGCCGATATACCGGACGGCCTTCAACCGTGTAAACTGATGATTTATTGGTTAACAGACTATCGAGCAAATCAGAATAGGAAACCTTTTTGCGAGGCACATACCATTGAACAGATTTACTAGCTTTCTCATCAACACCCTGCCAAACTTTATTAGCAAAAACAAAGTACTGCCCAGTCAGCATCAATTCTGTTTCAGTAGAAGGAGTCTTTCTTCCCTGATCTGCATAAATCAACGAATCCAGATCTTTTGTATAAGGAACCGATTTAGAAGAAACCCCTTCTGTATCTATATTTCTAATCCTATCGGCAAGGTTTCCCGCTTGCTCGATAATACCTTTTTTATCAAACCAGGCATAGGCATAGTTTCTTCGTTTATAGAATTCGGATATACTGTCTTTATAAACCGCCAGCTCGGGATAGCTTTTAAAGAACTTACCCAAGGCCGCACTATCAAACTTTATGTCAGTTTGGTCAGAAAAAGAACCAGGTATAGTTTCATCCCATTTCTTCAAAGCTTCTGTCTTTATTGAATCCTGGATTTCCTTCTTAGATTTCTCGCTTCTTCTGTTGCAAGACTCTAAGCCGGCAAGGACTGAAAGAACGCTTAAGATGAGTATCGAATTTTTTAAGTTCATAAGATATTGGCTAAAAAAATTCAATATAAAAAATTTTTAAAGATATAGCTTATCAAGCAGGAAAAGTAAGTGTAAATGTTGTACCCATTCCCTCTTTGCTTTGCATTGCGATTTTTCCTTTTTGGATAAGCGTATAGTCCCTGCAAATAATAAGCCCCAGTGCCGTACCTTTTTCATTCCTTGTCCCCGTTTTTGATTTCAATCTATGAGAAAAAACCGCCTTCTTATCGCTATTGGAAAAGCCTATACCATTATCGGTAATATGAATCAAACAGTTTCCATCCTTATTTTCTGCTTTTAAAAGTACATTCCCTCCTTCGCCAGTAAACTTGATCGCGTTAACCAACAAATTACGAACAACAACTTTTATCATTTCCCTATCTGCCACTATATCAACATCCTCGTCAATATTTACAGTCAGGTTGATATTCTTATTCAGTGCAGAATTCCTGCAGAGATCTATGGTAATTTTTAGATTGTCTGCCAGTTTAAACCTTAATAAATTTGGCTCCACGCCGTCGAGTTGGTTCTTCACCCAGGTTAGCAAATTATCCATCATTTCATTTGCAGAAATGGTATCTTCTAAAAGCTTTTTATTGATAAGATTTTTTTCCTCTTCTGAGAATGAAATAGCGTTCAGACTTTCAAGATAACCTTTAATAGATAAAATTGGAGAACGTAAATCATGAGCTACGATTGAAAAAAGTTTACTTTTCTCTTCATTAAGCTTAGCTAGCTCTTTGGTGCGCTTTTCGTAACCATTTTTCTCTATAAAATAACTTTTCCATATTTCCCTTACAAGAAGCAACAGCATTACCAGTGTAATAAAGTATGCTATAAAAAGATCATAAAAACGTTCAATCTTCGTTTCATATTGGTTTTCTATCAGGTAAGGATAATTATATTCAATAACCAAAGCACCTGCTACCAATATCAGATTCAGTAATAGCCAGAATGGGTATTGTCTTCTGGGAGCTACTGTTATATTCAAAAAGAAGAATAAAAGAAAATACAGCAAGCCGGCGCCATTAATTCCGCTGCTGAAGAAGAAATGTATCGCAGCAAAGGCGGTAGACATCATTTCGAAAATAAGTATTGCAATTTCATATCTGTCTCTAAACCGGGAAAGGTAATAACAGAAAAATAAGCCTATAAGAACTATTATAAGTACGAAAGTTAATAAAGGCAATCCTATATAAATATTTAAAGGAATATTTATGAATAAGGCCACCATCCCAAACACACATATATGGTGAAAAAACCTACTGCTTAACTCAAAATCTTCCTTACTCCCGATGATTTTATTCCAAATAATTCTCAGCCTGTCAAGTCCCATGTAATATTTGCGCTATCTCCGCTAATTTCTGTATTATTTTCCTAAACAAATTTCTAAATTTATCATCTTTGCAAGTGATATTTTTCACTTTTCTCTATTTTTATTTTTACGCAACAATTTACATGTTTTTAGAAGTAGCATCTTTGAACTCAGGAAGCAATGGCAATTGCTATTATATAGGGAATAAAGAGGAAGCTATTTTAATAGATATAGGTTTAAGCTGCAAAGAGTTGGAGATAAGGTTAGCCAGGCTTAACTTATACACCTCAAAAATCAAGGCTGTATTCATTTCTCATGAACATACAGATCATATTAAAGGTATAAAAACATTCTCCAAAAAACATAAAATCCCCGTTTATTTTACTTTTGCAACACTTGCTAACACCAATTTGCAATTGGAAAATATAAACTACTTCGATGCTGAAAATCCCATTCGTGTAGGTAGTTTAAGGATCACAGCGTTCGAAAAACATCACGATGCTGCACATCCTCATTCGTTTATTATTGAAGATAACGATTTGTGTATTGGTGTATTTACAGATTTGGGCATCGTCTGCAATAATTTGGTTAGATACTTCAAAATGTGCGATGCTGCATTTCTCGAATCTAACTACTGCGAAGAAATGCTGAGAAATAGCAGATATCCTTACTTTTTAAAAAGGAGAATCAGTGGTGGTAAAGGCCACTTGTCAAATACCCAGGCATTGGAACTTTTCCAAAATCACCAAACGCCAAAGTTGCAACTGTTGCTTTTATCCCATCTGTCCCGAGAGAACAATTCTCCCGAATTGGTTAAAAATCTTTTTGAAATGGTAACTGTTGATACGCAAATTGCTGTTGCCTCCAGAGATTTCGAAACACCTGTATATCGTATCTCTAAAACCTCAATTCAGGAGTTTGTCTTAGAAAAGCAATTTTCGTTGTTTTAAAAATCAAAGCACCACAACATCAGTAAAAAACACCATTAATCCCGTTGTTTTAGTAGTACTTTTGTAAAGCAAATGAATAACGGCATTCCTATATACGACATATGTACCATTACGGATGTAAAGGATGATGAGATTATCATTAGCAGATTTAGCGAATACTCAGCTAATTATAAGCACCTGCATTCACCACACCGGCATGCATTTTACCATGTGGTGTTTTTTACTGAAGGAAAAGGCCAGCATACCATAGACTTCGAAACTTTTGTTGTAAAATCCAACCAGATTTATTTCATGGTTCCAGGTCAGGTACACAGCTGGGATTTTGAGGGCATAGCTGAGGGCTATATTATCAACTTCTCTCCTTCTTTTTATCAGTCGTTTTTGTTAAGACCTGATTTTTTAGATCAGTTTTATTTTTTCGGAGCCAATGCTCATGAGTCTGTTATTGATGTACCAAAAGCAGAACAACAGAAAATTATAGATCTCTTCGAAAATATCCTTCAGGAATCAGTATCTCAGCGGAAAATGAATATGGATATGATCAGGATTTTATTGTTACAAATATTCCTGAAAATAGACCGACTGAACGAGAACAAGGAGCAATTCTCATCAGAAAACAACTATAACCATACGCTGTTAAGCAATTTTAAAAAATTAATAGAACTAAACTACACCAAATTAAAATTGCCAAAAGAGTATGCAGCTCTGCTTTACATTACTCCAAATCATCTCAATGCGATATGTCAGGATGTGCTGGGTGTATCGGCAGGCGAACTGATTAGAAACAGAATCATTCTTGAAGCCAAAAGACTTCTGATCAATCTTGATCTTCCGATATCGGAAATCGCGTACAGGCTAAACTTCAACGACAATTCATATTTTACTAAATTTTTCAAAAAACATGTAGATATAACTCCTGAAGAATTCAGGAAAAAAAATTAAATCACTATGGCTACAGACACAAATATTGGAACTACAACATACACCTTATTAACAGAAAAACAAGCAGCATTACAAGCCAAATGCCCAAGATGCAGAAGAGGCGATTTATTTAAAAATAAGATGTACAGCTTTAAACAAACCATGAACGACAGGTGTCCGCACTGTAATCTGAAATTCGAAAGAGAACCCGGATACTTTTATGTTTCTATGTTCGTTAGCTATGCACTTAATGTAGCCGAAATGGTTGCTGTGTGCGTAGCTATTTACGTGTTAACACGGTCAGAAAATCCAATGATTTATATTGGTATATTCCTTTTAGCTACGTTTATATTATCACCATTCAACTTCAGATACTCCAGAGTAATCTTATTATACTGGTTAACTCCAGGATTAAGATTTAATCTCGAAAAATCTAAAGATTTACCTTTGGAAACTCAAGAATAAAAATAAAAATCTTTTTTAACCCTCATCTCAACCTCCATTCAAAAGTCGAAGATGAGGGTTAAATTCTATAATCATTTCAAAAAACAACCGCCACTCTGAATAAACAAGTAAACAAAGTATCTCAACAAATCAATACTTTTCCTGATTTCACTTGCTACCTTCAACGTGACGGTTTGTTATATACCTTCTTATTTCACTTTTATCGGGCTTGCCTGCTTAGCAAGCTGATCCTTCATATATCTTGCAAAACCTTCCTGACTTTTAAATTTATTATCAGTCAGCTCCCACCCTACATAAAACCTAAATTTCGCCGAGTTATTTTTATCTAACTTTTCGTAGGCGGTATAGCTGTTTTTTATATCTACTCCTTCATCTCCAATATTTCCAAATTTGGTCCAGTATTTTTTCAACATAGAAACCCCCATTCCTAATTTGTCCTTATTCTCGCTTTGCATATCATAACTATAAACCGCAGCAACTTGTTTATTAAATATTTCATGCGATTGTTTAGCAGAAAGATTAACTATTCCTGTAACCAATTGAGTTTTCCTTGGAGCTCCATTCAAGGTTACTTTACTCTCAAAGAAATATTGCCCACCCCAAATACTTATTTCTTCTGTTGCTGAAGCCAGCTTTCCATCTCCTAAAATATTCCATTCAGGATAATGCATTCTAAAAATCGCTCTTATCGGGCCGTCTGCTACTTTTTCATAGACAATTCTTCCCATATTTGCTCCACCCAGTCGTACCAAGGTATCTCTTCCCTGCAGTGGTACATTAACAGCAATACCACCTGCCGATAGCGATTTACCCACAATTAGGATATCCATTCCCCAGTCGCTCAATTTATGGTAGCTATTGCCTGGATTAGCTCCGATTTCATCCAACACCATTTTCGCTGTACGTTTTCCCCAAATATCCTTCTGGTTTCTGATGTCCATATATAGCCTGAAACCTACTTTATCATTTTCCCAGGCAGGCCCTTCTGTTAACATAGAAGGAAGCTTTTGTAGTTTAAAGTCTGTATTTGGTTGATTTGCCGGCACAGAATCCCTATTCAGATTTGCACCAAACGTATTATCAGGAAGTCTTCTTTTCTGTCTTACATAGGCTCTGTAAACGGGCTTGATTCTGGCGCTGTTAGTAGTCTCTACAGATAATTGGAGTTCTTTGCGCTCCAATTCACCAAAATTCAATAAAAAAGCTGCTTCGTCCCAAATGCCATCTCCGTTCAAATCATCAAACTGAACAAATACAGGTTGATTTTTATTCTTAACGGCAATCTTTCCTTCAAGTTTCTTTTTGAATTTTTTCTCTAAAAAATCTCTCTTTAAAACAATAAGCTCGTCTTGTCTTTCTTCGTTAAGATCATTTGAAAGCTTTAAAGATACATTTTGTGCCTTCAACGTAGTTATTCCTAAAAACGAAAGGGATAGAAGTAAAATACTTTTTCTAAAATTCATAATTTTTTAAATACTAAACTTTCTTTAAAGAAAGTTCTCCAACAATCGGTGTATTCTCCAAAACTACAATTTCTTATCTTTAAAAGACACTTACAATTTAGAATTTCCTACACAATTTATTCATTCCGAATTTCTCCAATTCCCTCTCTATAAGTCGTAACCTTAAAATCAGGAAAACGCCTTCTGAATTTCGAATCGTCAAACACATTATCGTGTTCATATCTGGGAAGCAATTCCTGCAACTCCTTTAGTCTTTCATTAAAAAGAGCACCAATCCGAAAAGCAAATTTTGAGATGATGGTATATTTAAACTTCTTCCCATAGATTTCAGAAACTAATGCAATAAATTCTCGGTACGTTAAATGACTTGTATCAACCGGGAGATGCCACGTTTGCCCAAAAGCATCCGGAGTATTTCCAATCAGCGCTGTAGCACGGCTTGCGTCCGGTGTCCAGATCAGGCTTCTTTTTGTATCGTCTCTTAACGGTACTTTTAATTTTTTACCTGCTTTAATATTATTAAAAATTAAAGCATTGGTTATACTCTGGGTTTTATCAGGTCCGTAAAACTCGGGAGCACGACAAATAGCAGCTTCAAGTTTACCCGATTTCATTTCATTTAAAACCAACTCCGCCATTTCTCTTCTCACTTTCCCTTTTCTACCTACAGGAGCAAAGATTGTGTCTTCTTTAAGAACCCGATCATCTTGCGGATACATATAGGTATTGTCGAAAAACACCAGCTTAGCGCCGTTAATTTTACAGGCGTCAATCACATTTCGGGTAATCAACAGAAACTGCTTTTCCCATAGGCCTGAACTCATCGGAAGGCCCAATGTGAAGTATGCTATCTCGCTGCCTTCCACAGCCTCAATCGCTTTTTCGCGATTGGATAAATCTGCTGACAAAACAATATCTGTATCATTTACTTTTTTTGCATTTCTACTTACAATCCGGATATCCGAAGTAAATCCCCTTTTCAACTCCTTTGCCAGTTCTTCCCCAATTTGTCCGCTGGCCCCTAATATCGTTTGCATACCCAAATTATTTATGCTGCCTTTTACTCAATTCAGACATTACCACCTTTGCCATTTTTTTCGAACTGAAGGGATTCTGTCCAGTAATCAGATTGCCGTCAACTACTACTTTTGAGGTCATCGGAATCATGGCTTTTTTATATTTAGCTCCTCTGTTCTTTAATGCAGCTTCCAGATTAAAAGGTACTTCTTTTTTTCTTCCTGCCAAGCTCTCTTCGAACCAATTAAATCCGGTAAGCACCTTGTTTTTTATCAAATATTCACCGCCAGACAATCTAACGTTCAGCAATCCACCCACACCATGGCAAATAGCAGCGACTATTTTTCCGCTTTCATATTGATTCTGAATAAGGTTTTGCATCACACTGTCACCAGGAAAATCATACATGGTACCATGCCCCCCTGCCAGATATACCAAATCAAACTCTTGTGTTGAAACTCTCTCCAAATTTCTGCTATGCTTCAGCAGCCCACGAAAGAAGGGATCGTTCCAATATTCCTTAGAAATTTTATCCAGTGTAAACCGTTTCAAACTCTCGGGATCAACATGTACATTTCCTCCATTAGGGCTGGCAATGGTTATTTCATAACCTTCCTCTTTCGCTGCATGGTAAATATGCGTTAATTCACTCAGCCACAAACCTGTTTCTAATTTACCGCTCGCATATTTACCTGTATTGGTTACTATAATTAAAATCTTCAACATGGCTACTTCCTTTGGTAACACAAAGTCCAACAAGAAGTTTTAAATGATTTTCATGATTACCTATCCAAAAACAATCAACACCCCCCAAATCAACAGCTGCGTAACTACCCCCATTAATAATGTTGCTACAGAATATACTTTCAATGTAGCCGCTGTACTCAAATTAGAAAACCGGCTAATCACCCAAAAATAGGCATCATTGGTATGGCTAACGCACATGCTTCCTGCTCCAAGACTCAAAATAGCTAGGGACAGTTCCAGAGAGGTATCTAAACCCAGGTCTTTTAACAATGGTGTAATTAGAGATGCAGCTG
The DNA here is from genome assembly GCF_000190735.1 of Pseudopedobacter saltans DSM 12145. Lineage (GTDB taxonomy): Bacteria > Bacteroidota > Bacteroidia > Sphingobacteriales > Sphingobacteriaceae > Pseudopedobacter > Pseudopedobacter saltans. The sequence continues at coordinate 4,594,857 of NC_015177.1, read as the reverse complement.
TTATTATAGCTACGGTGGAGGATCCCTGTGCCGTTTTCAGAAATGCCGTTATCAGGAATGGAAAAAAGATTCCCAATGATGCTCCTGTTAAAAGGCTTCCAAGATCACTTCCTACACCCGAACGCTGGAGTATCTCTCCAAACATTCCTCCTGCCCCTATAATCGCTAAAATTCCACCCGCCTTCTCCACACCATCTGTTATCCAATGCGACAGGTGCGGTTTATCCTCCTTTTTCAGCAAAAACAAAGAAACAACTATACCCACTCCCAAAGCTATAATGGGGTCTCCTAAAAACAGGAGAAGGCGACTAAATAAACTGGCATTTTCGGTGATTTCTGAAAATAGTTTGACAAAAGCTCCAGAACCTATCAATAATATCGGCAATATCACGGGCAGGAAGGACAAGCCCACCGAAGGTAATTTCCGCTCGGCCTCTACAACTTCATTTTCTTCCGGTGGAGTATAATCATCTGCCACTCTCTTACCTTTCCACAGTGCATATAATAATCCTACGCTCGCTGCCGGAATGGCCAGCAATGCGCCTATTAAAATAATTGGACCAAAGTCTCCGCCTGCTGTTTCAATGGCCACGGTAATTCCCGGATGGGGTGGCACCAAACAATGCACCGCATACAGGGATGTCCCCAGTGATGTCGCCATAATGGCCATTTTCCAGTGTGTTCTCTTCACTATGGAATGGTTAAGCCCGTTCAATACGATAAAGCCACTGTCACAAAATATCGGAAAGCCTATAATGTACCCTGTTATTGCAATCCCCAGGGGTGCATTTTTTTCAGATACCTTTTTCAGGATGTACTTGGCCATACTTACCGTTGCCCCCGTTTTCTCCAACAGCATGCCCAATGTAGTTCCCAGTATAATCAGCACACCTACCTTTTCCATGGTATGCCCAAAGCCTGTTTTCATCTGTTTGGCCACATCTTCAAAAGGTATTCCACTTAGTAAGCCAACTCCCAGAGCTGCTATTGATAAAGCAAAAAATGGGTTTAGTTTTTTATAGGCGGTACTCCATATAACAAAGCTTACAGCCAGTACCAGGATAATGATAGAAATATTCATAATTTTTTAATGGGTTTAGGTAACAATCATAAGCTGTATATCCATTACATTGGTTTGCGTGGGGCCCGTTTGGATCAATCCTCCCGTCTTTTCAAAAAAATGGTAAGCATCATGATTGTCCAGATATTCATCTATTGAAATGTCTTTTTCGGTAACCAGGTCCAATGTTGCCATACTGATAACTGCTCCGGCTGCATCCGTTGGCCCGTCTGTCCCATCGGTTCCACAGCTTAATAATATCACATCCTCTGCATCTATGTTATTTCTCAACAGGACCAATTCCTTTAATGCAGCCAAAGCAAAATGCTGGTTCCTTCCACCTTTTCCATCTCCTCTCACTTGTATTACCGTTTCCCCGCCCTGTATAACACAGCAAGGCTTTTTAAACCTGCACTGCAGCAAAGAACCTATTAATTGCTTCGCTTCCTGCTGTGTTTCTCCCGTAACCAATTTATCGGAAGCATAAACATGATAGCCCAGTTCTGCCGCTGCCTTTGCCGCTGCCGATACGGCGATCTTATTTGAACCTATGATGGTATTGCTTACTCTTAGGAAAGCAGGATCTCCGGGTTTCGGATTTTCAGGTATGATCCCCCTCACTCCTTTTTCAAGGTAGGACAGTATGCTTTCCGGCATTTTTGGACCAAGCTTATATTTATGAATAATATCCAGCGCTTCCCGATAGCTGGAAGTATCCGGATAGGTAGGCGCACTGCCTATGATGCCCAGATCGTCCCCCGGTACATCACTGATGATCAAAGTAATTATTCTTCCTTTGCAGTACCGTACGAGCTGCCCTCCTTTCACCCTGGAGAGATGTTTACGTATGGTATTTATTTCCTCTATGGCCGCTCCTGAATTTACAAGCTGCTGATAGGCCTGGCTCAGGTCTTCCATGTTCAAGCCATCCGGTATATCACACCAAAGTGCCGATGCGCCTCCGCTTAACAGGAAAATCACAATATCCTCCTCTTCAACTTTTTCCAGAAAATGAAGTGTCCGATTAACAGCTTCTACGGAATGTTCATCAGGAACCGGATGAGATGCTGATATCATATTGATCCCTGCTCCTTCAACTTCATGTCCGTGTTTTACGGTTACCAGGCTGTCTGTTAAATGGCTCCCCAAAACTTTAGCTGCCTCTGCGGCCATAGCTCCAGAAGCTTTGCCTACCCCTATAAGATATAAATTATGAACAGTACCTAACGGTATCTGCTCTCCGGCTAGTTTAAGATCGTTGTTTGCTATGGAAATATGCCTGCGCATTAGGCTATGGGGATGTACAGCTTCCACTGCCACATCCCATATTTTCCTGATGTCTTGTTCGGTTACTGTTGTCAATTCGCTCTTTTTTGGAAATATTTATTTCTGACAACTATTCCCTCTCTATCATAAAATGGCTACTATCGTATTTAGAAATGAGACTATATATTGTACTGTCACTCCTTAAAAACATCCATTGTTAGGCGCTTTCCCAACATTCTCCGCCACCAAAATTGCTAACGCTCTTCGTCTCGCTCTTTATTTTCAGAAATACATACGTTATCGTAATCAAAAAATCACAGAAAGCAGATCCATGCAGCTCTACAATTTTGTAAATATTTAGCTTTTATTATGATTAGGTTTAATTGTCTTCACGTCTCTGCTGACTAAAATCGCAGAAAACCTCCCTCAATAATAGGTATATTTTTCGATAGTGCAAATTTAACTGCTTAGTTAGTTTCGTATTTAGTTGTTAATAGCTTTACTTCTATTTTCTTCATGTGACTGGGAAAATAGTCCCTATCAGAATTGCTCTATAGAAATGCAACAGGAGTCTTTTACCAAAAACTTATCTGAACATATAGAGATTTTCCTTCCTAAACTTTGGAAAGAGAAATACTAATAATCTTTAGACTTTAGACAGTCTCCTTCTATCGCAATGCATGATAAAGTGCTCTGCTAATTTTCATATTGACAGCGGTCCAGATTTCTCCCTTTACCTCTCTTTGATAAGACACATCTGGATTGATTTTAAAGCCTATTTTTTCATAACATTTGACAGCAGCAACATTCCAGTCAAATACATTTAACTCTGCAATCTCTTGGTCTAAATTCATAAATCCATACTCCAACAATTGCCTAACAAGGATCTGCCCTATTCCCTTTCCTCGATATAATTTATCACCTATAATAATTCTACCTAAAGAGAAGGAATGTTCCTTATTGAGAATTTGCGCATGCCCAATAGTATTTCCACTTGCCTGATCTACAACTTTAAATAATAACCTGTCTGCTTCAGCGAGGGAATCTTGCACCTGCTCTTTGGTTAAGGGAAACTGATAGGCAGGACCAGCAAACTGCATTAAAATTTCTTCGGTTTCTGCCCACGAGGCTAATTGTTCGAAATCAGTAATTTCAAAAGGTGATAGTTTTATCATTTTCAACGTTATTATAATCCCCCGTCCAAACGAATAAGAAAAACAATTTTAATAATTTTATAGTTATCCCAAATGAAAAATATGAGCTTTAACACTAAACCATGAACTCTTTCTCAAGACTCTTTAACCTGCACCATAACGAAGAAGACCCAAAAAAGGTCCTGGAAGACATCATAAAGAGCATATCTTTTAAAGGCCCCAACTTATGGATATTAGCATGTGCTATATTGATAGCTTCGGTAGGCCTGAATGTCAACTCAACGGCTGTTATCATTGGGGCAATGCTTATTTCTCCGTTAATGGGACCAATTGTTGGCGCCGGGTTTGCATTGGCTACCTATAACTCGAACTTATTAAAGAAATGCTTCAAAAATCTATTTGTTGCTACAGTCGTAAGTCTTCTTGTTTCTACTTTATATTTCTATCTAAGCCCTTTTAAAGATGTACAGTCTGAATTATTGGCAAGGACATCGCCCAATATATACGATGTATTGATCGCTTTCTTTGGAGGGATTGTTGGTGCGGTATCAATCACAAGAGTCGAAAAAGGGAACCCAATACCTGGAGTAGCTATTGCTACTGCCCTTATGCCTCCGCTTTGTACCGCTGGTTTTGGATTAGCTACTTTTAACCTGAAGTTCCTTGCCGGAGCCCTTTACTTATATTGTATAAATTGCTTTTTCATTTGTATTGCCACATTTTTAATTATTAAATATCTTAAATACAAACCAGTTACCACTGCTAATGAGAACTACGACAGAAAGATAAAATACATTATCAGTATATTAATGACATTGATGATTTTGCCTAGTTTTTATCTTGCTTATAATTTATTACGCGAAAAAAAATACACACAAAATATAGAGCGCTTTATCGATACTGAATTTGGAAGAAATGGCTATACTGTAATCTATAAAAAGATAAATTATAATCGTGACCCAAAAACTATCGAACTGGCTTTTTTATCAAAAAAGTTCGATAGTACTGAAATTGTGCTTCTAGACCGCAAGTTGAATGATTTTGGAATTGAAAACACTAAATTAGATATTAAGCAAAACGCTGATCTGAAAAAAGAGATACTAACTGAAATTAACAAACAGAATTCTTCTTTATCGGAAAAAGACCTTCAAATTAACGAATTGCAAGCGCAATTAAATCAATATCAAATAAATGATCCTAAGTTAATTAAGGAATTAAGAATACTCTTTCCTGACATCAGAGATATAGCTATGGGCAAATTAACAAATTATGCTGCCAACGATTCTACTTCATTAACCACGGTATGTATTTATTACGCTAATAGGAAAATAGATGAAAGTAAATTGTATAATTGGCTAAAAGAACGTTTTAATGATCCAAACTTATGGATTATACACCGAGAAACAACTAAATAGCAGACACCTAGTATTATTTTATAATAATCCACTTTTTATTTATTTCTGATTTAAAAAGTCTTTATACGGTTTTTAGCAATTTACACTATTAAAATTGATAATCTAACGACTTTATGTCGATTTTTAATTTAATAAGAATGGTGCTAAATTCAGTATTCTAAAATTAAAAGTTTGTTCCCCCTCATCCGGCTTCCAGCCACCTTCTCCCTCAAGGGAGAAGGACAAAGGAACTATGAATATAGCATTACTAAAACGGATATACAGTTCCTTTTACACCGTAAATAGAATTACTAACAACAAAGGCATCACTCCTTTACCTAGTATGTCCTTCTACCTGCTCCAAAGGAGTCCCTTTGTCCCGAAGGGATTCCTTTGGAAGGAGGAGAAGGTGCCCAAATGGCGGATGAGGGAAACCCCAATCATTACTACTCTTTAGATTCGATATCTTTTATAAGGGCCAATAAATCATCTGTTACATTCTCACACCATTTAAGTAAGGCTTCATTCTCATACCTTACAACAATGATTCCCTGAGAAGACAACCATTGGTCTCTTTCATAATCATAAAAACATTGCCCCAGCTCGTCATGTACTTTGCCGTCAACTTCTACCACCAACTTTAGTCTATGACAGTAAAAGTCTACTGTATACTTACCTATGCTATGTTGTCGCCTAAACTTATAACCAGAAAACCTACGATCCCTAAGAATAGACCACATTCTCATTTCTGCAGGTGTAGGTTCTTGTCGTTGTAATCGTCTAAAACTTTTACTATCCATAACATTACAAGATAATGATTTTTAGCGTGGTATTTTGTTCCTCCTCATCCGGCTTTCAGCCACCTTCTCCCTCAAGGGAGAAGGATAAAGGAACTATGAATGGTATTACTAAAAACGGATAAACCGTTCCTTTTCCACCGTAAATAGAATTACTAACAACAAAAGGCACCACACACCTTCCTATTATCTCCTTCTACCTCTGGGGGAAGGGCAAACGAACGATGAATAGCATTACTAAAACGGATATACCGTTCCTTTACCACCGTAAATAGAATTACTAACAATGAATGCACCACACACCTTCCTATTATCTCCTTCTACCTCTGGGAGAAGGTGCCCAAAGGGCGGATGAGGGTATAAACGAAATAGCAATAGACCCACAAAAAAGCAAAATTTGCATTGCTATTGCTATTATGCCCTTCTACCTGCTCCGAGTAGCTGCCCGAAGGCTTATAAGAAGCTACACAACCCACAAAAAAAGCGCATTGAGTTTTATCTCTAATGCGCCCTAACAATAAACGTTATACTGAATAAACGATTTTTATAAACTAACTTTTTCTGATTTGGTAGAACCTTTATATGGCCCAGTCGGTAAAGTAATTGACAAATCTTTTTGAACACCATTTTTGGCATTTTTAAGACTTACTTTTAATGCTGTTTCTTTTTGCAAAGGATCTGCTACCAGAACTTCTTTTTCGGCTCCTTTTAGAGATTTCACCATCAATACCGATGGCTTGTCTACCGTAATTTCTAAACCACTTACTGTAGCTGTACCTGCTGTATAGAATACCACTTGTGTCAAATTCAGTTTCTTATGGAAAACTGCCTGTACATCTTTATCGTTTCTAACAATTTCTATAGGCGAATTGTATTTCTTTAAAGCAGCTGCGTCTTTTAATCCCGGCAGTACGATATAAGCATAATCTGCACCTTCGGGTTGTTTACCATGGTCTATCCATGCTTTAAATACCGAGCCGGAAACTTCTGCTTTACCAAACGAATTATTAATCTTGTACCAGGAACCCGTTTGCGTCGCTGTGCTAACATTAACCTGGCTTGGCTTAGGGAATACATAAGCTACTCCGTTATGGAACAACCATCCATTTGCTGCAATATTCATTTGCTCTGGACTTTCCGTTTTAATATCAGCTACAGAAGATGACACTTTTCCGTTTAACCAGGTCTGGTTAAGCGTAGTAGTCACATTTCTTTCGTCTTTAGAATGGATATCTGCACCTAAGCAAACAATCTCATCATCAAAGAAGAACCACGCTTTTTTAGCCAATACATTGTCATAATCCAACTGATAAGCTGTCGCACCATAAACCTGGTCTGACACCCCTCCGGCAAATGCATTATCTCCTAAATGCCCCCAAAACTTATCTAACAATAAATCTTCTTTATTATCTACGCTGGTCGTTCCCGGAATTTTATCCCATTCCCAGATAGGCATAATATTAAAATATTCTGGTCCATTAACCTGTATGTTTGTAGCCCCATCAGAAAGGTAACGACCATACAAATTTTCCTTATTACCAGATTCGCTTCTATTGGTTCTGTTACTGGCAATTCTAACGTTGAAAGAATAATTCGGACGAATATGCAATGTATAATCCGCTTTCCAGAAATGCTGGTGGTAAGGAGTTACTTTAAAACTTGGTGCCTCTGCGCTGTCTACCCTCAAACGGTTATTTTCCCAATCGTCTGCATTTTTAGGATCAATTAGTTTAGCATTATTGATTCGGTATTTTTCTGAAGTTTTCTTTAAAATGTCTTTCCTGCTAATCCCTCTTCCCTCTACGTTAAAATCGATATATTTTGACCTAAAAGTCTTCAAATACACGTCTCTATAGAATTTAGAGAATAAAGCGACTTGCTCTTTAGACATGGCATAAGGTGTATTCGCTACGTACTTCCCTATTTTTACAATACCTGTCAGATAAACCGCTCCGTAACCAGAGATGTATAGCTGTGGCCCGTGTTGCATATAAGAGTAATCATATTGCAAACCCTCTGCCCCGTCTACCAGCGCAACCGGTTCTAAAAGCTGGTCTACTGCCAGTTTCAATAAAGCTTTATCCTGGGTAAGTAAAGCTCTATAGAAATAATGTAAAGCAATATCCGTTTTGTTGGCTCCGGTTTTTTTCTCGGCAACGCCACGCTTCATGCGCTCTATTAAATTGGCTTCTAATTCTTTTGATAGTTTCTGACTTCCGTACCTTAAAGAAATTAATAGTTCGCCCAGTTTTTGCGGAACATCTATCTCGTTATGCCACCAGTTGTCACTTTTAGGATCCTGATCGTACCAAAACGCCAAAGCATTTTGTATTTTATTAAATATCTGCGGGTTACCGTAAAAGCTACCATCTTTATCCGTATAAGCATTAACAATAGTTCTTAATCTGTCTAAATGCGTAGACGGTTGCCATTTGGTAATATCTATAGCTTTGTAATTGATATCAGACCAACTGCCATCTTCCTGCCACTTATCAAATAATTTAATTGCCGCAGCATCTACCTGTTTGGGTTTAGTAACCGCATTATCTTCGGCTACGCGCCCCATAATCAGTTCAAATGTCTGCTTTTGCGCCCATAAAACTGATGGAGAAAAGCCCATCAGCATAAAGCTTAACAGAAGAATTCGCTTAATCATATTCGTTTAATTTTAGTTATTTCTGTCTCTTGCCAAAACCCTTTGAAAACGTATTTTAGTTTCCTGATCCAGTGTACCTTCTTTGGCGTAAGATCCTGGTATTTCCACTAACCATGACGGACGTACATCATTCCATGTTAGTGGGTTTCCTTCTATTCCTTTATTGATTAGATTTTGGATATCCAGATCAATCCCTTCAATATTCTTAATATCCTTAACGTTAGCTAACTGATATCCTTTATAACTTTGCGGGTTATAAGAACCGTCGGTCGTTGGCTTTACATTGGTAAACAATTTATCATTAGCCATTTGTCCGAAACTATAATTGTTCTGAAGGTTATTCTTATCCAGATTTCCTAAGAATGGAATATGTTTATCGCCCTGCTTGCTTGCAAAAAGATTTCCTTCAATCGTGATGTTATAAGGTAGTTTAAACTCGGCATTCACCTCTTTAGCAAACTCCTTTCTTCTTTCTAATAACGGTTCAAAATTGATATCGTAACCATTATTATCATCAAAAAAATTATTGACGATTAACGAGTTGAAAGCCAAAGCATGTTCAGAACCTTCCGGTCCTGGATTAAGATACAAAGCGGCATTCCCTCTGGCCTTGATAGTCTTTTTCAGATTGAAATAGTTATTGGCTATGATATGCTGACTTCCCCAAACAAACATTCCGCCGTAGCCATATTTATTATCTGTACTGATAAAAAAGTTATTTAGAGCTACTTGCTTATCGCCATGTCTGAAGTTTAATGTTCCCTGACAATTTAAAATGGTATTACCATAATAAACATTCTCCTGCGATTTGCTGGTCACGATTTCAGCTTCCGAATCTTGTCTGACAAAAAGGTTAGAATCTATCAGGCACCGGCCGATATCATTTCGGTAATAACCAACACGAATACCGCCACCTGCATTTCCTGGCTTTGGCGGATTAGAGAAAAAGCAATGGTCTATACGATGATACATAGCCTCGCCCAAAACCTTGCTTTCCTTATCGGCTCTGGGTCTGTTATTTAAGTTAATTACCTGATCGAAAGTGATTTTATCGGTAAAGACACAATGGTCTATACGGCAATGTTTTGGTACTTTTCCTTCCTCTGTTAAAGAAGTGGTAATATAAGCAGAGTTGGCTTCGTCAAAAGCATTAAAAACACATCCGGTTACGCGGTTATAACTACCGTAAATAGCCACCAAACCCGGCCCATGCGATTTCCATTGATTGACATTGCGATTTCCGTCTTTAAAATAGATATCCTTAAGGACAAGATATTCACCTCTCAATTCTACCTTGGCATCACCGGTAAAGAAAACCTTTCCTCCGTTTTGCGCAGCAATAACAATTGGTTTTTCTTTACTTCCAGAGCGTTTAACAACCAATTGGATATCTTTATAGATACCGTCTTTTAGCAGCAATGTATCGCCGGCTTTAAGCTGATCAACCTTACTATAAACTTCTTTTACAGAAGCAACAAGAATATGCTTTGCCCATGTTGGCAGGGCAAAGCATAGTAAAACAAAACCTAAAACAAGTGTCCTTTTATTCATGGTTTGATATCAACAAATCCAATTTTTATTACTATTTGTTTCCCCTCATCCGGCTTTCAGCCACCTTCTCCCTCAGGGAGAAGGGAAATCACTTCGATTAATGCTTATTGTAAAACTTAAAGCTTGTACCGTTCCTAAAATCACCATTCTCCTTCTGGGAGAAGTGCCCAAAGGGCGGATGAGGGCTTAACAATTAACTCTTAGCAATTCTGTCTTTACGGATACTTCAATTCCATTTCTCTGCCAATAACCTCCATGCGGTGTTTCAATATCTGATTTTTATCACCGTAAGGGCTTAACCAATGCGGATTATCTATCGTTTTTTCCCATGCTGCCAGCTTAGCTAATAGCTTTTTGGTCTTAGCCGGATGCGATTGCGCAAGATTCTTAGTCTCTGAAATATCTTTCTTCAGGTTGAACAATAAAACAGGATTCGTATCGCCACTTCTTATCAATTTCCATTTATCACCTTCTCTAACGGCGGCAGCTATTCCTCTTCTCCAGAATAAATCATCATGCGGAGCTTTTTTAATAGTATTGTTTAAGTACGGAATAAGGTTTTTACCGTCTGTAACCTGACCTGAAATTAATTCTCCTTTACCTGCACCTACAGCTGTTGGCATAATATCTAAACCAGACACCATTTTGCTATAAACTTTTCCGGCCGGAATTTGATCAGGATATTGCATAATATAAGCCACTCTGATTCCGCCTTCCCATTTAGAGCCTTTCAATCCTCTCAGTTTACCATTATCTGCATAATTTCCTGTTGCCGCACCATTGTCATTTACAAAGACAATTAAAGTATTATCATAAAGATTTTGTTCCTTTAAAGTCTTCACCAACTCGCCCACTCCATCATCTAAAGAAACCATCATGGCCGCATAAGCTTTTCTTCCCGGATCTGTAATATTAGGAAATCTATCCATTAGCTCTTTCTTCGCATTCATTGGAACATGAACCGCATTATAAGCTAAATACATAAAAAATGGTTTAGACTTATTTTCTTTAACAAAAGAGATCGCTTTATCTGTAAACATATCAGTTAGGTAACCAATCGTGTTTTCTGGTACAATCTTGTCATTATCGAACAAAGCCAATTCATGAGATGGCGCTTTACCACCCGGATAACCGAAAAAGCTTCTATGCCCGCCTACAAAACCGTAAAACTCATCAAAACCTCTTTTTAAAGGAAAATACTGAGGTAAATCTCCCTGATGCCATTTACCAATTGCGATGGTACGGTAACCATTATGTTTCATTTGGTCTCCAATAGTTTTAATTTTTGGATCCATCCCCACATCATTCAAGGTGTAAGGTTTTACAGGCAATTCAGAAATATTATGCTCGAAACCAAAACGTTGCTGGTACATTCCGGTTAAAATGCCCGCTCTGGAAGGCGCACATACCGATGCCGACACATAAGCATCTGTAAACAACGTACCATTCTTTGCTAAAGCGTCAATATTTGGAGTCGGTATTTCCTTTCCACCATAACAACCAAAATCTGCATAACCTGCATCGTCACTAACAATAACAATTACATTAGGCTTTTTTTGCTGAGCTTGCGCCACAACAGTCACACAGCTTATACACAACAAAAAAGCTTTAAAAACCAGTCTCTTCATCTTTATATTATTTATGTAATTAATCAAAATAAAAACCTTCTTTATCTTTCCTCTTAGTTAGAGTTTATCTTCTTACTTTCCTAAACTCATATTTGTGGTTAAACCATATTTACAGTTAATGGTTAATAAAGTCTTACCATCTTTTGTATATTCTACGGTATAATCTTTATTGTCTCCATCCAGTTTCTTCCAAAGCCCGTTCAATGTTAGCGTGACAACCGTTGGCCTGGACGGTGTTTTAAACCAATCTCTAGAATAAACGCTTACTTCTTTTCTTGTACCGTCCGGATTTCTTGGCGTATCATCTTCTTTATCAGAAAATGCTAAATCCGGATCTACTACTGCCAACGCCAACTTATCTTTTTGCTCTTCATACATCACCAAACAAGGTTTGCTATTATTAACAACATATTGGTCATTAAGATTTTTATTTGAGGCAAAAATGGCCATACCTGTTATATTTTTAAGATTGTATCTAACACGATGCATGATACTATCTTTTTGTAAAACGGTATAAGGAGCTTTGTTAGTCTTCATTTGTGCAGCAAAAGCATCCAACTTAGCCTGATCTATTGCAACTAACATGGCATATTCATAAGCTTGCTTTTGTGGCGCTTGACCATGATTGATGTATAATCCTGCAAAATCTCCTTTGGTATCCTGCAAATCCTTCTGATCTCGTGAAGTTTGATTTTTCTTATAAACTACAACGTTCTGCTTCGCAGGAATATAATATCCAATCTTACGGTTATCTAAAACTGTAGTTACGGATTTATTTTGCGTATAAGGGAAACCGGCGATGTTTTTATTGTTGATAGAGATTACATCACTTTTGTCATTGAGATAATTTTGAAAAAGCGTGGTTTCGGTTGGATACTCCTTAGTGTGATTGGAAATATCCGAACCTAACGCCACTACCAAACTATCAAATGTAAACCATGATTTGGTTGCTTTAAAGCTTCCCATTTTGTACTTATCATGGCCTTTCAATTTCATTGCAAAAACGCCCTGTTTATTTAAATGTACACCTCCGGCAAAAGGTTCGTCCGTCAGCAACATTTCTTCAACACCACTATAATCATCTACATTTTTAATATCTGCTCTTAATAAATCTAAAGGTACATGCAAGGTGGTAGTACCTGGAATTCTATTCCAATCCCATCCTTTATCTTTAAAGTTAGAAGCAATATCTTTTTGGCTCTCTGGATACAAAACTTCTAATTGCCCATAGCTAAAATATCTACCAAAAACGTTGGCGTTTGGATAAGATTCGTGGCTAACAATGTATCTATTGTGAGCTTTAATCGTTAATAACCAATCATTTCTTCTATGGATATCCAGTAAACCGAAATTTAATGTCCAGTGCATTGCCGGATAGATAGCCGGTTTTATTCCTGCATTCAGAAAACGCTTGGCATAAGCATTTTGCTGGCTTTTTGTAACCAGTAAATATACCGCAGCCATGTCTTTATCTATTGTTTCTTTGCCATCTGGAGAACCCGACAAAGCCATATAAGCATAAGGCATATCCGGAATACGCCACGTTCCTGTTGGATGTCTACCAGAAACACTTATTGGCCAGCGCGTAGAATTGGTGTAATAATGCATCATCATCATGTTTTCCTTAAATGATTGATGCGCATCTGCTGCTATCTGAAATTCTGTTTTGCTCAATACATAAATGATAGGAGCCAAACCGGTATAACCGCCAACACCGTAAGCTGGGTATAACGTTCCGTGATGAAAAACTGCTCCGTCCGGTTTAAATGCTCCGGTAATTTCTGTATTAGGCTTTACGTTATAAGACATCCAGTTAGAAAAGTGCTTTAAATAACGATGCTTTTCTGGAGTATCATCTAAGATTAAAGCCGAACTCAACATGCTTCCTAACAAAGTATTGAAAACGTCAATATTAGAAACTGGCAGCTGATCTATCTCTGCTAAAGTTCTTCCTAAACCGCTGTACCAATACATCGTTTTAAAAGTTCTGTCTAGTTTACCACTTTGTTTAATAACATCTTTCATCAATAAACAAGAGTTGTAGTAATCTGCCAGATTATAACCTAAATGGTGTAAAGCGCCCATTCCGCTACCATAACTCCAACCCTGATCTTCCATGTGATCTAATAAATCCAGATACATTTTAGCTGTTTCTGATTGGATTAATTGGCTTTTAGTTTGGTGGTGTAGCCTGGCTACTGCTAACATCAGCTGGGCATATCTTTTAACATTAGACTTCTCGTTAGCCACTTTTGCTTTTGCCAGCACCTCGTTTCCGCTAAGTTCTATATCATTTACGGAGTAAATAACACGCCCCGAGATATTGCCTTTGTCTCTTTTGATATCCCAAAAAGCAAACTCTTTCTTTATGGAGTCTAAACTTTTTTGTTCATTAACAGTTTTCTTACCTTCTATAAGTTTAATATATCTGTTGGTAATTTGTGTAAATTGCTTTTTCTGCTTTTCAGAAACGCTGGCCTCTAAAGGTAAATAGCCAGGGTTAGCATTAAATTGATACAAAGAATTCCAATGTGCATTTGCAGCTTTATCACCTTCTAAATTGACAAAAGGCACCTGCAAATCTCGCATTGGAGATCTTGGATTGATATTCACATAGTTAAGTACCTGATCAAAATATAAAGTCCCTTTTTTAATGGATGCCGGAGCGGTAATTTCTAATTTATCTACGCCTCCATCGGCAAGCTTAATCATATCCCTGTGGTACATCACCCAAACTGTTCTCCAGCCTGTAAAGGCTAAATTTACATCAAACTTATAAGTTGCCTTTGTTCCTTCATAAAAAACAAAATGCAATTGATCTGCAATTGGCTTTTCGTTATATAACCATAACACGAAAGTGCTTCTTGGATCATCGGCAACCTTAGCAAAATCCTTATCAATTATGCCTATACTGGCATTTTGATCCGTCCAATCCCATTTCACAGATTGCTTGCCCATTTTAGCATGAACTGTGCTTAAACTTAATTTACCATAATTGGCTTTCCAATCTTTTGGAACTGTATTTTCGCAAATATCTACCTGCAGCTGGGCAAAAACGGGACTACTAAATAGTATAAAAGCTAAAATTAAAAACCTCAATGACTTTATCATATCCTAAAACAGTTCTTATCTGGTAACTTCTTTATTTTTGATTGCTTGCAACTTATTTTCCATCTTACTTAAAACTTTAGGATAAGATTGGTAAACATTATTTTCTTCTTTAGGATCTACCTTTGAATGGAATAATTGAGGTTCTTTTGAATTCCCTAATTCTATGTTAGTTACTGGTAGTATTTTAGGTCCCTCTGCAGGCTCTATATATTTCCAACCGTTTTCTATCAAAGACAAAGTACCGTTCATGGCGTGTTGTACTATATATGGTCTGCCTTTTTTGGTGTCTTTACCCAAAAGGACATTCAGCATATTAAAGCTATCCGGTGCATCATCAGCTGCCAGCTTTTGATTATTCATTTTAGCAAACGAGTGGTACAAATCTACCTGGCTTAGCATAGCCTGGCTTACTCCCGGTTTAATTTTACCCGGCCAATAAGCGATAAATGGTACTCGGGTTCCGGCATCGTAAGCACTATATTTTCCGCCTCTGTAAATACCAGCAGGTTGGTGACCATTTAGCATTTCATTGGCAAAGTCTGCATAACCATCATCCAACACAGGGCCATTGTCACTACTAAAAATAATCAGGGTATTGTCTGATATACCCAGGCTGTCCAATGCTTTTACAACCTTACCAACCGTCCAGTCTAACTGCAAAATAACATCTCCACGAGGACCTAATCCGCTTTTGCCCACGAATTTCTCATTCGGAGAGCGTGGTACGTGAATGTCATTGGTAGCCATATACAAGAAGAAAGGATTATTCTTATTCTTCTCCATAAATTCGATGGATTTGTTGGTGATATCAATCGCTAAATCTTCATCTTTCCATCTTGCAGAATGTCCCCCTGTCATATAACCGATTCTACTGATTCCGTTTACAATAGTTTGGGCATGACCATCGCTCAATTTCATCTTCAACAACTCCGGGTTTTCTTCTCCCGTAGGTTCATTTCCTACTTTACTGTGGTAATTAACCTGAATAGGATCTTTTGGATCAAGATTTATAATATGTCTGTTCTCCATGTACACGGTAGGTACACGGTCTGCTGTCGCAGGGATCAGAAAACAATAATCAAAACCAATTTCCAGTGGTCCTGGTTTTATTTCTCCGTTCCAGTTTGGCCCTCCTTTAGGACCTAATCCTAAATGCCATTTACCAACTGCAGCCGTTTTATATCCGGCATGTTGTAGCATTTTTGGCAAAGTATTGATATCTGTTGGGATAATAAGTGCAGCATCACCGGGAGCAATATCGGTCCCCGATTTTCTCCAGGCATATTTACCTGTAAGTAAAGAAAAGCGTGAAGGAGTACAAGTAGATGATGTGGCAAAAGCATTATTAAATTTTAACCCTTTACTGGCCAGCGCGTCAATATTTGGCGTACTGATTTTATTTGCTCCGTAGCAGCTCAAATCGCCATAGCCCAAATCATCCGTATAAATCAATACGATATTAGGCTTCTGTTGTGCCTGGGAAAGAAATGCACAGGAAATAAATAGTAACGTAAAAATCTCGAAAATTCTCATCTCTGCTATTATTATAAATTTAGGTCCTTCCTTAAACAAAGGTTTAAAGGATGCTTTTTCAAATATTCCCTTAAATCAATAATAAGGAGTATTATAAATTGGTTGAATTAGGGGTAATTTTTATGATTTTATATCTCCGTAACACATCACATTTGTTTGCAAAGCTTTTATTCGATTTCTTTAATAATCAATTATAAACACAGATGATGAAAAAACAGCTATTTATAATACTAATTACAGTGTTGACAATCTCGGTTCAGAATATTGCAAAAGCACAAGAGTTTAAAGTTCTACAGTTTAATATCTGGCAGGAGGGAACAACTGTAGACGGCGGTTTTTCGGCTATAGTAGACGAGATTATCAGACTGGATGCTGACCTGATAGCCTTTAGCGAAGTACGAAATTACGGGCAAACTAAATTTAATGAAAAAATTGCAGATGCTTTGGCAAAACAAGGCAAGAAGTTTTATAGCTTTTATAGTTATGATTCGGGTATTTTATCCAGATATCCCATAATAGATCATAAAACAATATTTCCGGAAAAGGATGACCAGGGATCGCTTTATAAAGCCATCATCAGTTTAAAAGGCAAACAGGTAGCTTTTTATACCGCTCACTTAGATTATAAGTATGCAGCGAATTATCTTTCAAGAGGATACCATAGTTCTACATGGAAAAAATTAGAACAACCCGTTTTAAATGTAGATAGTATACTCAAAGACAATTTAATGTCGCAAAGAGATGAAGCTATCAAGGCTTTTATAAATGACGCTTTTAAGGAAAGTAAACAGGGTCGACTGGTAATATTAGGAGGTGATTTTAACGAACCTTCCCATCTGGACTGGACAGAAAACACAAAGCATTTATTTGAAAGAAAGGTTGCCGTTCGCTGGTCTGTACCAGCTAGGCTGGAAGCGAATAACTTTATTGATGCTTACCGTGAAAAATATCCAAACAACATTACACATCCAGGTATTACGTTCCCTGTTTACAATAAAAATGTAGATTTCAAGAAACTTGTCTGGGCTCCGGAATCTGATGACAGAGATAGAATTGATTATATTTTTTACTATCCAAATCCCAAACTAAAATTTAAAAACATAGCAATGGTTGGTCCGCAAGAGTCTATTGCTTTTGGGGAAGTTATTTTAGAAAAGACAAAAGATCCTTTGATTCTGCCTAAAGGAATTTGGCCAACGGACCATCGGGCTGTAATTGCGACTTTTAAGATTAATTAAACCAGATCTTTTTCTTTCCAGATCATTAGAATGATATCTAATGATCTGGAAAGAGAATAGTTGCTGTAAGAAGTTAATAAGTTGATAGGAAAAACAAAACTGTCTTAGCAACCCCAAAAACCTGCTACTCGTCATCTTTACCTTCAGACTTTTCCCCAATATATTCTGAGGGCGACTTTCCAAATTGCTTTTTAAATTCTTTACTGAAATATTTCCGATCATTAAAACCAACAGAATACGCTACCTCAGAAATGTTCAGTTTTCGTTGCTCTAACAACTGTGCCGCTCTTTTTAAACGTAACGATTTAATAAAATCTGTTATAGTCATTCCTGTAAGAGCCTTTATTTTCTTGTAAAGCACCGTTTGACTCATTCCAATCTTATCTACCAAAGTAGATACGTTAAAATCGGAATCTTCCATGTGATCTTCTACAATCTGCACCAATTTGTTTAGAAACTTTTCTTCCGGATCTTCAATTTCCACATTCTTTGGCATCAGCATCACCTGCTTACTGAATTTCTCTTTTAAAGCATTTGCTGAATTAATCAGGTTTCTGATATGTAATTCTAATAGCTGAACACTAAAAGGCTTAGTTAGATAAATATTTGCTCCGGACTCCAAACCTTCAACCTGATGCAGGTGAGAAGCCATCGCTGTAAGCATAATTACAGGAATATGGCTACTGACTTCGTTTTTCTTTACCAGACTACAAAATTCCATACCATCCATATTTGGCATAGTTACATCTGACACAATAATGTCCGGCACCTCTTTAAGTGCAAGATCCAAACCTTCTACTCCATCCCTTGCCTCCAATACCAGATATTCCCCGGAAAGAGATTGTGCCAAAAAAGTTCTTAACTCATCATTATCTTCCACCACCAAAACCGTATGCATACGATCTTTATCGTTGGTTTTATCAATTTGCTCTTCTTTTATTAACCTGTCCTCCTCTAAACTAATAGCCGATAATAATGGTAATTCCTGATCAACCTCCAGCAGCTGACCTTCGGTGGCATATACCCGATTTAATTTTACCGTAAAACAGGTAAAACCAGTTTCTTCTTGCGTTTTAACTCTGCTGTCTAAAAATATATCGCCGCCATGCAGATCGACTATATTTTTAGCCAAAGCCAAACCTATTCCCCAACCCGCACTCTTCACCGTTTCATTCTTACTCTGGTAAAAATTATCAAATATCTTCTCCTGATCCTCTTTCGGAATTCCGGTTCCGTTATCCTGTACGTCTACAAAAACAAAATCCTGGTTGCTTCTTAAACGTAATTTTACGCTGCCACCTTCCTGAGTATATTTAAAAGCATTGGACAACAAGTTAAAAAAGACTTTCTCCATCTGGTGGATATCCACCCTAACAAACAACTCACTATTCGCTTCAAAACTAAAATCGATATGTTTAGTCTGAGCCTGACTTTTAAAAGAATCGAAAATTTGTCGGCAATAGTTTTCCAGGCTTACTATTACAAGCTTTAACTTCAGATTTCCGGTATCTATTTTTCTAAAATCCAGAAGTTCGCTGATTAAATGCAGTAAACGCTCGGTATTATTTTTAATGCTATAAAGCTGTTTATTTAAAGCAGGGTCTTGTTTGGTAGACGCTATCAGCCGTTCTAATGGTGCAAATATCAATGTCAAGGGCGTCCTGATCTCGTGAGATATTTTAGTAAAGAATTCCAGTTTGCTCTGATAGAGCTCTTCTTGCTTTTCATGATTAAGTTGTTCGTAATAAAGATCGGTTTCCAGCTTTTGCTGTTTGCGCAGGAATTTATTGATCTGATACCAGATTACTACAAAAAGTATGGCATATATTAAATATGCCCACCAGGTTTTCCAGATTGGCGGTAAAACCTTAATAGTTAATTCTTTGGGCTGATCTGTCCAAATACCATCATTATTAGCCGCCTTTACCAGCAATTTATAGGTCCCTGCGGGTAAGTTGGTATAAGTTGCTGATGGGTTATCTACGTAATTCCACTCCTTTTCAAAGCCTTCTAATTTATATGCATACTTATTTCTACTGGAATTGATATAGTTGAAAGCGATAAAGTCAATTGAAAAAATGTTCTGACTTGCTTTAAACACCAATTTGTCTTGGAAAGAAATATCCTTATCCAGAATTCCGTCTTCTCCGTTTACTTTAACAGTCTGGTTAAACAGCTTTAATGATGTGAAGACTATTTTAGGAGGGTTACTATTAAAAGCGATGTCTTCCGGCTTAAAGGAAATTAAACCGTTATAAGTTCCGAAATACAGATTTCCTTCCGCGTCCCTCAGGGTCGACTTTACGCTGAACTCGCTGCTCGGCAAACCGTCATTCATATCAAAATTCTTAAAGGTCTGTTTTTGGATATTTAAAACGGAAAGTCCATTATCTGTACTTATCCAAACGTTACCTTCCAGATCAAAATTGATACCTACTACATTATCACTAATCAGTCCATCGGCTTTATTATAATTTCTAAATTTCTTTTTTTGAGGATCGTAAAGGCTGAGCCCTCCCTTATGCGTTCCAACCCAGATATTTCCTTTATCGTCTTCCTGGATACAATTGATGTAATTAGTAACCAATCCGCTTTCGCCCTTTAAAATCTGAACAAAGGCTGATGATCCCTTTCTTAATAAATTTATTCCCGAAACCGTACCTATCCATATATTACCTTTGGAATCAACTAAGATATCTTTTATGTAATCACTATTCAGGTTCCTGCCTTTGGTATTGCTATTGATATGCGAGAAAACATTTGTCTTTGGATCCAGAATATTCAATCCCTTAGTAGAAGTACCTATCCAGATGTTACCGTCCACATCTTCATCAATAGCACTGATGTATCCGTGGTTTAAGGCTTGAGGATTATTTGAGTTTGGTCTGTAATGGACAAATCCACCAGTATTTCGATTAAAAAGCTCCAATCCACCTTCAAACAGTCCAATCCATACGTTATTTTTTCTGTCTACATGAATGGATTTTATGGTATTGGAGCCAATACTGCCTGTGTTACTTTCCTGATTTCCGTACCTTGTAAATCTTCTGGTCTTCGTGTTATAAAAATTCAATCCCCTGCCTTCTGTACCAATCCATAGATTTCCATCTTTATCTCTGGCCAGCACACTGATCAGGTTTCCGCTGATGCTGTTTGTATTGAAAGTATTAAAATTATAAATATCAAAAGTAAGTGTATTCCGATGAGCTACATTTACTCCGCCGAAATTTGTGCCGATCCAGATTGATCCGTTATTATCTTCATAGATGTCTTTAATAGAATTATCGTTTATACTTTTATCGTTGTCCGGATTGTGATGGTAAACCTGAAAATCTTTAGAAAATGGATTGTAAACACATAAACCATTCATGGTACCAATTAACATCGTTCCGTCATTAGCAACGTAAATCTTTCTGACGATATCATTGTTTAATCGGGAATTCTTAGTGGTGTAGGTTTTAAAATCGTCTGTATTGGACTGATAGAGACTTATCCCGCCCTTTTCCGTACCAAACCAAATTTGCCCTTTATTATCCTGTGCTATTGTTCGCACAAAATTTGCTCCTATTGAATTGGATTCGGTTTTGTCATTAAAATAATTCTTTATGGTATAGCTTTTCTTATTCGCTGTGGGACTTAATTTAGAAAGCCCGGTTACCGTACCCACCCATATATTACCTATATCATCGGCAAATACAGCATAAACTTCGTTTCCAGCTAACCCGTTAGTTTTATTGTAAGCTTTAAATTTTCTGGATGTTGTGTTTTCTATATATAAGAGTCCATCATTGGTACCAAACCAAACTTTCCCATCTTTAGCAGGTAATATTTGCAAAATGGCAAAAGATTGCGGATCATTTTTTCCCGCCTTTTTATAATCTATCTGCTCGAAAGAATCCGTTTCGGGTGAATAATAGCTAATTCCTTTTTGTGTCCCCACCCATAATTTCTGATTCTGATCCT
Source organism: Pseudopedobacter saltans DSM 12145 (assembly GCF_000190735.1). Lineage (GTDB taxonomy): Bacteria > Bacteroidota > Bacteroidia > Sphingobacteriales > Sphingobacteriaceae > Pseudopedobacter > Pseudopedobacter saltans. Next base: position 4,573,506 of record NC_015177.1, on the reverse strand, counting down.
CAGCAATAGCATATATGTAATCATCAGAAATTAGCGAGTTAGGATTTAAAGGATCATTTTTGTATTGCTTTATGGTTTTTCCGTCATATCTGTTCAAGCCATCCCTGGTTCCCAGCCATAAAAAGCCCCGGCTATCTTTACAGATAGATAATACCGTACTCTGGGAAAGCCCATCAATTACGGAAATGTGATCAAAAGAAAGTTTAGCAAAGACGTTTAAGGTGCATATCCAGGCTAAAAAAAACAATACAATTTTTTTCATTTGATTCCTAACGGATAGATAAAAATACAAGATATCTTATGGATTTCAATAGCAGAAAGCAAATACATTAGAAATAATACATAGTGCCTTTTTAACAAAAGTGTCTTTTTTAATAGACAAAAAAACGAAACAAGAACAGATTCATTCTCAGAAAATATATTCATAAAAGTCAAAACATCAGACAGTTACAACAAAACACAGCTTTTTTGGCAAAAGTATTTCTTTAGCTTGTTTGATGTATATACAATTATCACATTTTTAACATTTATTAATTATGAAAACACTTAAACCCGCTTTAATGCTCGCCCTATGCGGTACATTATCGCAATTGTCTGCACAGACAATATCAACTGAGACCGACAGGTTCTCTACCAAAAATTTCAGAACATGGTCTATTGGCGCCCATGGTGGCGTTCTAACCCCTTATACTATTTTTAGAGGCGCAAATAATGACTATCAGGCCCCTACAGAAAATTGGGGATATGGGGGGTATATCAAAAAGCAAATTATTCCAGCCTTTGGTATCCAGGCCGATTTCCTTGCTGGTCACGTTGAAGGAATCAGACAATGGGATGCTGTAACTTCCAGCTATATACCTAATTCGAAATTTAAATCTCATATTGAATGGTCTGCAGCTTTAACTGCAAATTTAACCCTGGCTAATTTCAGCATGAATAACGAAAATGGATACTTCTCCCCATACTTGAAAGCCGGTGCAGGTTATATGTCTTCCAACTCTGATGTTACGAATGCTCCAGGATCCAGAGGATATTCTGAAGATTGGTTTATTCCTGTAGGTGCCGGATTTAAAATTGGTATCGCCAAAGGAATTAATTTAGACTTAGGTTATGACGTTAACTTTGTTAAATCGGCAAATTTCGATGGGCTTGATTCGAGAAAATACGACAATTTCTCTTATGCTCATGCCGGTTTAGAATTTGCTATCGGTAATAGCAATAATCCGCAATTAATTCATTACAGCCCTATTGCCGATTTAAGAAAACGCACCGCAGCTGAAAGTGAAGATCTAAGAAGAGCCTTATCTACCGCCGAACAAAATGCAGCCAGAGACCGCGAGCAATATGCCAGAGACATGGGCGATGACGATGGAGATGGCGTAGCAAATAAATTCGATAAATGTCCGGGAACACCTAGTGGTACTGTAGTAGATGGCGCTGGTTGTCCAATGACAGGTCCTCGCGAAATTGTAAGAGAGAAAATTGTAGTTACCGAAGCCGACCGCAAAATTGTAGATGAAGCAATTAAAAACCTGGAATTCGATTTAGGGAAAGCTACAATCCGTTCTACTTCTTATGCTACTTTAAATAGAGTTGCACAACTATTGGTTGAGAAAAACTTCAGCTTAAAACTAGCGGGACATACCGATAATACAGGTTCTATGGAATTAAACATGAGGTTATCTAAAGAAAGAGCTGAATCTGTAAAAGCTTATTTGGTAAGTCAGGGAGCCAACGCTTCCAGGATAGAAGCGACAGGATACGGGCCAACCCAACCAATCGCTTCTAATAAAACAGCAGAAGGACGTCAGAAAAACAGACGTGTAGAATTTACATTGTATTAATGGAGTCACACTTCGTTAAACAAATCCGTTCCTGATATTAGGGAACGGATTTGTTTTTTCCCAATCAATATTCAGTAATATAAAAAGTATGAGTTAGATCATATATAGTTGGATCTGAATCGTTGATTAATTTTAATTTCATTAAATCCCCTTGGTTTATATTCAAAGTAGTAGCCCCCCTATTTCAAATGTTCTCCGATAGATCTGACTCCAATAAAAATTGAGCAGATAGTGCGTTAATTAGTAATGGGGTTGAAATACTGTTTTATTCTTATAGTTTTTATGACTTGCGAGCTTTCTTTATTTGCCATTTTTATTTCCATATCTAAAATCCATTTCCCATTAATATCCTTCGTTAGCGATTTCCCCTTAACATATCCCGCTGTTATTTCTAATGGCACCTGAAGGCAGCAAGGGCAAATAGATACATAAATGATTTTACCCTTTTGTATATCTTCATTTTTTAAATAGAAGCTATTTGTATTCATCGGGACTTTCACATATATCCTATCAACAATACCACAGCCAGAAGCCCACGTATTCTCAAATGTAAATAATCTTAACTTTCCCTCTTTAACATCGTGACCTTCTAAATCTTTATTTAAAAAATAAGAAAAAGAACATTCAGCATTATCCTCGCATTGAGTAAGATTGCTTTCATCTATCTGTAATGTTTCACCTTTTTTACAAGCCCCTAAACTTATAAAGCCTGTAATAGCAATTAATAATACTTTTTTCATAAATTATGCTTTCAGACAATACGCAACAATTACTGCTTTGTAACATAAGCAATATTAAATTTACATTAAGCTTTACGTTTAATTAACCAAAAAAATCCGCCCTATTTAAGGAACGGATTAATATTCAAGATATATTTAACCAATTATTGAATTGAGATATTTTTTGTTGCTGTGACAGACGTTAAATATTTGGTTCCAGATATTGTACATTCTACTCTATAATTACCTTTCGCTAAATACATATCCGAAAGAGTACTAGTTCCAACTTCTTCATAAAAATAAGGGCTACCGCTTGTACCAATTATTTTCCAATGATAAGATATTCCATCCTCTATTGACACATAGCTTAAACTAAAAACTCCATTATATCCACGAATACTCGGTTGAATTATGCTATTAATATTTATAGGATACATTGATGAAATATTAATTTCATCATAGCTAGTTGGAAAAGAATTACTAAAATTTGGGAAATTCTTTCTAAAATCTCCTCTATGCATAATGGAACTCGAATTGTTAACCGCATGCTTAAGACCTAGACTATGCGCAATTGCATGTATGAAATTCCAAGTAGCTTGCTCCGGATTTTGATTAAAATCTTCATTCACAAGAATCACCTCTCCAGGCTTTCCATTGCCACTCGGATAAGCAGCCACCATCGCTGTGTTACTTAATAAGACTCCATTGTCGCCTTTTATTTCAACATCTACCGTAATATGTGCTATTAAAGTCTTTTATTCCACTTATAGAAAATCCCATCGACTGAATTTTAGTCAAATGTGGGACGTAAATCTCATATCTTGTGGTTGAATAGACTGTAATATCCCGAGATAAAGAAGTGTCATAATACTTAATTCTTAGCAAAATCTTCCCTAAAAACTTACTCGCAGGCAAAATACAAGAAGTAGATTTTCCTCTTGAATCAACCATCAATGCCACAGCTCCATTATTATAATCTGAGCTAGTTACATTTTTAGTTGCTAAAACTATAGTAGATGGATCATTTTCGTAATTATTATTTGAAGTAGCCTGTGTTATATAATTGGGGCTTTCTGTATATATTATTGAAACTGTACAATTTCCGGCCTCAAACTGACCGCTTGACAATAAATCTCTTGACAAAATGAATTCAGCTTTAAATGCCGTCGTAACTTTCTCATTGTTAACCTTAAGTTTTCCATCAGATAAATATTGAGTTTGTATACTAAATTCTGACAAACCGATTACAGCCTTTGCATTTTCAACCATGAAAAATACAATTAAGAATATAAATACATTTTTCATTTCTATTGATTCTCGTATTTAAGTTTATATTCATTAGACCGAGCATATATTTCTTGTACCTCATTTAAACTTATTTTATACCAACCATCAAGTATAAACTGCTCGTTTTGTGAGTCGTACACCACTTTATCAATAGGTATTGATGTACTAATGGAGAGGTACCTCTTTTCGTTTTTATAATCTTCTTGTACATTAATAGGCCCTATGGCAACTTCCGTTTCATTTTTTTTACACCCTGTCAATAACGAACTGACTAAAATTGCTAACATAGAGATCTTGAGGAATATAAGTTTTTTCTTTTTCATGCTCTGAAAATAAAAAAACACACATTACCCTTAGATTAATTTAATGTAAAAAAACACCAATACCACATTATTATAAGAAACAATATTTCTTATACTTTCACACTAAAGACTGTGAGCTTTTCAGTAACTATTATTCTTCTATAGTAAACGAGATAACATAACTATAGAAAATTCACAGCAATTACTGATAGTTAAACATCCAATCTAAAACAAAAAAATCCGCCCTAAAAAGGAACGGATTTTCATTGTTAATATATAATTAGGATTACTTATAAAAAGTCTTAGTACACGTTAGTTTGTGGTGTCCAGCTCGCCCAACCTGCTGTCCAATCAGTTGTTCCAAAAGCTCCTCTATAGTTTACAGCGGTTGCATTAGTTGTAGCTGCAAAAGTACCAGATAATGCCAATGAGCCAGTCAATGGTAAAAAGTTAGGTGCAGTTAAACTAAAAGGAGAGTTAATTTTAATTTCTGCTGTAGGCACAATAATATTTCCTTCAGCTAAAGCTTTTGTTTGCATGTCGGTAGCACTAAGAGCTGTTGAGGTACTCAAAAATGGAGCAGTAACAACCGAAATAATATTATTTTTAAACTCTGAAGTACCATTTTTATAGGAGTTTGCTGTAATGTCAGACTCAATAGAAAAACCACCTTTTTGATTTCCTAACAAAATTGAGTTGTTGAAAACAAACTGAGTTCCTCTTCTCCATCTATTACCATAATTATGATTTGAGGCTGTACCCGTTGCATTATTAGGACCTATTATTGTAAAGTTAGATAATCTTGGTTTTGTAACGGGAGTAGCAGTTGTACCATCTTTATCGTTATCACACTCAATTCCATTACCTGCGTCTCCAGCGTCAACAAATTTAGGATCTCTTAATGATACCGCGAATTGGATTGAACCATTGTATCCAAAATCAAAATCAAAATCATCATCAGCTGTTGCATATGCTACTAAGTATTTAGCATTTACGGTACCTCCAAAAAACTCGTAGGCATCGTCGTTTGCGTAAGACGTTTGAATATGCTCTATAGTTGTTCCGCTACCTACAGCGTAAAATGTAAGCGCATTAATTTCGCTATCATTAGTTCCAATACCCGCGTATTCTATTCTCACATATTTCAATATACCTGAGTTGTCATCATCTATTTTCTCTGTACCATAAGTTAGTCCTAAACCTCCCTCTATCGCTTGTGGAGTGGTTCTATTGGTTGAAGCTCTACCAATTAAAACGATTCCTCCCCAATCTCCAGGAGCTCTTTCTCCTACAGGTCTGCCAGATGTAAAAACAATAGGTTTCTGAGCAGTACCTTCTGCCATAATTTTTGACCCCTGTGTAATTACTAAAGCACTTTTTTGTCCTACTTTAGCTTTAATTAGAGTACCCGGTTCAATAGTGAGTACAGCATTATTCTTCACAAAAACAAACCCATCCAATACCCATACTCGATCAGCTGTCAATTTCATATTAGAAGTTATATCTCCAGAAATCTCTTGCGGTTCTTTAACTATATTTTGTTCTTCATCATTACTTTTCCTACAAGATGAAAAAGAAATTGCTAAAACTGCTAGAAGCGCTAAAAATTTAATTTTTTTCATGTTTTTAATTTTTTATAAAAATAAATCAGCTATGTTTCCTATGTGTTTCTAAACTATTATGTTTAAATAAAATCCTTGTTAAGAAATTAACAATTACAGTTATTTACCTAAAGACAAATCATATTTAAGAGAAAGTGATATTCCAGAACCATACTTAACAGCATTCATTAAGTTATCTTTAGATGCATCGTAAGTCTTTTTGCTATCGTTGTTTTGATAGAATATTTGCTTTTGATTTAGAATATCCGACACATTCAATTTGAGTTCAAATCTTTTTGAAAAGTTCTTGCTAATCTGAAAATCCAACATATCTCGCCCTCTTTCATAAATATCAGCATAACCTTCATAACCAACTTCCGCTATCCTAGGGCCAATTTTGTTGTATAATAAACTAAAAGCCATGTCATTTTTAGGCGAAGCATATTGCAGACCTGCATTTAAAAGATATGGAGATTGCCCTTGTAGAGCTCTGGATGTTACCTCAGAGACCAAAGAATTTAAATTGACCGTTGATATAATAAAAGATGCATTCGTATAAATTGTCAGATTTTTAAGGAAGTCTTTATTTCCTAAAAATTCTAAGTTTTTTCTTGCCTCAATTTCAAAACCATAGGTATTTGCTGAATTAGCATTTTGAAAGCTTACATTTTTCCCACCATTACCTGATGAAACAATTTGCTCGATCGGATTTTGGAAGTTTTTATAAAATGCAGAGAATGATAATATTTGACCGTTGCTTGGATAAATTTCGTATTTAAAATCTAGATTCGTATTCTGACTTCTTTTTAAATCAGGGTTTCCTTGTAATATTCTTTTTGAAATGTAATCAAAGAAGCCAAACCTAGACATTTCTCTTAATTCCGGTCTGGTAACAGTTTGAGAGGCCGCAATTCTGATATTTGTTTTATCATTAAGGCTATAAGTTAAATTTAGACTAGGCAATACATCTAAATATGTATTTTCAACTTTTAACTTATTACCTGAAGGATCAAATGTGTTAACTAGTTGATAACTATCTTCCAATCTTACTCCCCAAATAACTCTAGTTTTAGATCCAATTTTATTATCAAATTGTATATAACCAGCATTTAGATCCGAAGTTGCATCATATTTGTCTGCATTTTCAGTTCCTTCATCCATAATAAAACCATTAAGATTGAGATTTTGACCTTCAAATATCTTATCCATAGGCAAGTACAAAAGATTCTGATCAAAAGTTCCGTAACTGCTACGTATATATCCAAACTTTCTCGCCGCAAAATCTCTTAACTTATATTGCTTTAAGAACCCTAATTTTGCTGAACTTTTTTCATTAAATAAATTAAACGGAATTGTGAAATTCAATGCTCCCCCATAACTATCTTCCGTCATATTGGAGAAGAATCTACTAGCATCAGTACGAGATGCTGTGCCATTAGGTACTATCGCTTCATATTTTGTTGCACCCTGATCGTAATCCAATCTATAGTTCAAAGATTTTAAATCTGGCTGATTCCTTTCGGTATAAGAATAATTCATATTCCAATTTACCTTTACGTCTTTCCAATTTAACTTATGATCTCCCTCTAATTGATTGTTTAATAAAGACTTACTTACTAAATCGAGTGAATTACCCCTAATAGAATCTTGCTCAGCTATTTGAACACCGTATCTTGAAGTATATGAGTTATCTAAAGATATATTATATAGATTTTTTAAAGCTATCTTATTATTTCCTTTAACATATGCTAAATTCAACAATGCCCCACTTGAAGTACTATACTTAAATATCCTATCATTAAAATCAAATTGCTTATAATTTGATTCATAATCATATCTCTCAGAATTAGAAATAGATTCCCCATTTCTTTGTGACAGAGAGAAGATAAGTCCTAATTTCCCATCATTCTCAAAACTTTTCTGAAGTCCCAAATTCAATTGATAATTTTGAGAGGGTACTCCCTTTGATGATTTTGTATTAAATGAATTGTCAAATAATTTCCCTGCATTAATTTTCTCTTGAGCCCCCGCAGTACGGAATGCTATGGTTTTTGGCACACCTTGTGGGATATTTCTTTCAGAATTTACAAAACCTAAAAACTCACCATTTTTCTTCTCTCCCAGATTAAAGTCCTTAAAAGTACTTTGTGTATTGTAACCTGCCCCAACACTTAGTGAAATATAGTTTTGATCAGGTATATCTTTTGTTACTACTTGAATTACACCACCCGCAAACTCGCCCGGAAGCTCTGGAGATGCTGTTTTGCTAATTATAAGATTATCTATGAGATTGGATGGTATAATATCAAATGAAAAAGCTTTCTTATCTGGTTCTGTACTTGGTAATACCGCTCCATTTAATAATGTAGAATTATATCTATCAGATAACCCCCTGATGACAACAAATTTATTATCCTGGATACTAGCTCCACTTACTCTTTTTAGTACTTCAGAAGTATTTCTATCTGGAGATTTTTTAATTTGATCGGAACTGATGCCATTAGATATACTAATATTGTTTTTTTGCTTGGCATACAACGCTCCAACTGTTTCCTGCTTATAAGATGCGGTAACAACCACCTCTTTTAAAGCTTGTGTTGCAGATTGTTCCATTTGGACATCCAAAGTAGTAACCTGTCCGGCTTTGACTTCTACAGCTGTAATTGTTTTTGCCTGATATCCTAAATATCTAAAAGTCAGATTGTATTTCCCGGCAGTAAGACCTGTTAAAGTAAATCTTCCCTCCACATCGGTAAGCGTACCTTTTGTGGAACCTTCTATGCCCACCGCAAGACCAATAAGTGTTTCTCCATTAGCCTTATCAACAACTTTACCTGTTATCTTTGCGTTCTGAGCAAATGTTAAACTCGAAGTAAAAAGCACTAGTATAAGAACTACTATACTAAATGTGTTAAATTGTCTTTTATTCACTTTTGCGTTATTTAATTGTTGCAAAAGTATTATGAGCATATTACCGACTTGTTACCATAGGATTAACTATCTATAACTAATATGTTAAAACAATATTAACAACACTCCTAACCTTTGATCATTAAAAACTTAGGTATTATAAACAAATAAAAAAGCCCCTTATGATAGATGAAGGGGCTAAATATTATCTTAATATATTCTAAACATCACAAATCCGAATGGCTTCTCTCAACGATTCCAGCTTGTCTTTCTTTTTGGGAATAAATTCCTGTGCCACGTATCCTTTAAATCCTGTAGCTACAATTGCTCTCATAATTGCAGGATAATAAAGTTCCTGATTTTCATCGATCTCATTTCTTCCAGGTACACCTGCTGTATGATAATGTCCAATATATGGATGATAAGTTCGGATTGTATTGATTACATCTCCTTCATCAACCTGCATATGATAAATATCATACAATAATTTAAAGCTTTCAGATCCTAGTCGCTTAGCAATTTCGGCGCCTATATGGGTTCTGCTTGCAAAATAGTCTTTATGGTTAATTTTACTATTTAACAATTCCATAACCAGCATTACATTATGCTTTTCAGCCAGCGAAATGATTTTTTTTAAACCTTCGACACAATTGTTAATCCCTTTCTCATCATCCATACCTCGTCTGTTTCCACTGAAGCAAATCAAATTCTTATATCCCGCCTTAGCTACCTTCGGAATCATTTCTGTATAGCTATCTATTAGCTTTTTATGAAAGTTCGGTTCAGCAAAGCCATCCACCAGATTAATTTCGGCTCCATTGCACATACTGGAATCCAAACCATGTTTTTTTAAGATATCCCATTCATTCGGACCAACCAGATCTATAGCTTTAATCCCCATTTCCTTTGCCTTTATGCAAAGTTCCTCCAATCCAAGATATTGATAAGTCCATTTACATACCGCATGGTTAATATTTCCCTTGAGTTTCATCTGTTCGGCTTTATCAAAAGAAGATAGAAGTCCTGTTGTACCAACAGCAACAGCACCTCCTATTACATTTTTTATTACTTGCCTTCTATTAGTCATTATCTTTTAATTTATCCTAAACACCAGATATTTTTTCCTTCTTTTCTCTGAATGTAACTGCAAATAACAATAGAACCACTGCAGCGATACCTGCCGGAATTAACCAGATCATGTTCCAATTAAAGGAACCATCCGTTATTTTATAATTATCTGTCACCATTCCAGCCACCCAGAATCCAATTAACATCCCTACACCATAAGTTGCAAGGGTTATTAATCCTTGTGCAGCACTTTTCACATGCTCGCCAGCTCTTGCATTAGTATATATCTGTCCCGATACAAAAAAGAAATCATAACAGATACCATGCAATGCAATACCTAAGATTAACATCCAGGAAGCTGAACCTGCATCGCCATAAGCAAAAAGCGCATACCTTAATACCCAGGCCAGCATACCGGCCATTAAGGTTTTCTTAAAACCGAATTTTTTAAAGAATATAGGAAGCAACAATAAGAAAAACGCCTCGGATATTTGCCCTATTGTCATTTTTCCGGTTGGATTTTCCAGTCCTACATTGGTTAAAAATGGGTTTGCATTTTGATAATAAAAGGCCAGCGGTATACAGATAAGAATTGATGAGATAAAAAAAACCAGGAAGTCCCTGCTTTTCAATAAATTCAAAGCATCCAAACCTAATATTCCAGCTATACTTATCTTTTCTTCTTTATTAGCTTTTGGTGGCGTTCTTGGTAAAGTAAAGCTAAATAAGCCTAGTATTAACGATGCTATACCCGCCATCATAAATGTATTTTTCAGAAAGCCGGATGATATACTTTCGGCCGAATCCCAATGAAAAACATAACTGATTGTTAGTCCGGCAGCTATCCAGCCTATTGTACCCCAAACTCTTATATTTGAGAATTCCTTCTCCGGATCGCTCATCTGATTAAATGACACAGAATTTACCAAAGCTAAAGTTGGCATATAAACCACCATATAGGCAAATACATAAGGATAGAAAGCAGCAAAATCTTGCGAATTGAACATCTGATACATCAGAAAGGCTCCAACCAAATGTAAAACACCTAATATTCTTTCGGCATTGAAATATCTGTCTGCTATTAAGCCGATAATAAATGGGGCTATTATAGCACCAAAAGATTGTGTAGAAAAAGCTGCTGCTATCTGCGAGCCACCAGCGTTTAAATTACTACCCAAAAAAGTCCCTAATGTTACGAACCATGCTCCCCAGATGAAAAACTCGAGGAACATCATAAATGATAGTTTGATACGATTAATACTTGTCATGATTTAGGTTTGGTTAAAATTGATTTTATTTGCTAGCTCTTGATACTTAATACTCAACAACTACAATCTTTTAATTCTGATATTTCTATACCAGACATCGTTACCATGGTCCTGTAAAGCGATTTTACCTTGTTTATACTTTGCAAAGTCCGGCATAGCTTTAAATTTACTTTCTGCAACCATTTTGTTCCAGGCGTCATCCCACATTGTTGTTTCGACAACTTTCTCTCCGTTTAGAATAAAAGTAAGTTTGGCGTTTTTCAATATGATTTCAGCTTTATTCCATTCTCCAACAGGCTTTACTGTTTCACGTTTACATGGAGTTAAGTCATATAAGTCACCTGCCCGGTGTTTAAATATTTTACCATCAGGGTGCCCATCATTATCCAGCACCTGCATTTCCGGCCCTGTTAAATAAGGTTCTTTATATTTCGAAATATCTTCGTTAACCAAAAATATAACTCCGCTATTGCCTTTTTGTGAAATCTTCCACTCTAACTGTAAATGAAAATTTTCAAACGCTTCGTTTGTTATCAAATTGCCTTTCTGAGATTTGTCCGTAATCTTAGAATTGAAATATAAGACACCATTTTCAAACTGCCAGGCTTTTGTCACTTCGTTTTTGCCATAAGTATGCCATTTATCCGGACTTGACAAGTTTTCCCATTGGGAATTAGTTTTTTGTGCGCTACAAGAGCTGGTCACAAATATCATAGAAAGCAAGAACAAAAAATTCTTCATTTAGTCTAATGTTTTAATGTGAATATATAATTTACCATTTCTTTAAGATCAGCTTCGCTAAGTTGTGGATGTGGTGTCATAGGCACATCTCCCCAAACCCCTGAGCCTCCTTTTACTATTTTTTCAGTTAAATATTGATGATTTTCAGGTGTATTATCGTACTTGTTTGCCACATCTGTATAAGATGGCCCTACAATTTTATTTTTATCAGAATGACATGCAGAACAATCAGATTTAGCGATGAGCTGTTTGCCTTTATGCTCTTGCTTTACTGCTGTGGCTTTTGTATCTGACCCTGCTGTGTTATTTGCTTGCTGATTACTTTGTCCACCACATGCATATATTAGAAAAATCAGGACCGGCATTAATAAATACTTTCTCTTCATAAAAATTATATACCTAAAATTTGTTTGTTGAAACTATCATTCCCTCCGGATTTGGCAAAATCGTCAAAAGCCTTTTCGGTAACCCTGATAATATGATCTTTGATAAACTGAGCGCCTTCTTTAGCTCCATCTTCAGGATGCTTAATCGCACATTCCCATTCTAAAACAGCCCAACCTTCAAATCCATATTGTGCCATTTTACTAAAAATAGACTTAAAATCTACCTGTCCATCTCCCAAAGACCTGAACCTTCCGGCCCGGTCTACCCAGTTCTGATAACCACCATAAACTCCCTGTCTCCCGGTAGGATTAAACTCTGCATCTTTTACATGGAACATTTTTATACGTTCATGATAGATATCGATATATTCCAGATAATCTAAACACTGAATAATAAAATGAGAGGGATCGTATAACAAATTAGCCCTTGGATGATTATTTACCCGCTCCAGAAACATCTCGAAACTAACGCCATCATGTAAATCTTCTCCTGCATGCAATTCATAACAAAGATCAACTCCATTATCTTCAAAAACATCCAATAAGGGTTTCCATCTTTTCGCCAATTCGTCAAAACCAGCTTCTACCAACCCAGGAGATCTTTGTGGCCACGGATAAACATAAGGCCAAAGCAATGCTCCACTAAAGGTAACATGTGCATCCAAACCTAAATTTCTGGAAGCTTTCGCTGCATATTTAAGCTGTTGAATAGCCCATTCTGTTCTGGCTTTAAAATCTTTGTGATATTCTTGCGGGGCAAATGCATTAAATAATTCGTTATACGCAGGATGCACTGCTACCAGTTGTCCCTGCAAATGCGTAGAAAGTTCGGTTATTTCTAAACCATGCGAATTGATTCTACCTTTAAGCTCATCTGCATATGTTTTACTTTCAGCTGCCTGCTTTAAATCTATAAATCTTGCATCCAAAGTAGGTAGTTGCAGTCCCTTAAAACCTAAGCCCTTTGCCCATTTACAGATGTTGTCCAGATTATCATGTGGAGCAGTATCCGAAATAAACTGCGCAATAAATAAACCAGGCCCTTTAATTGTTTTCATCATATTAAGAAGTATGAATATTAAGTAATACGTAATCTCTATACGCTACACACTACTCAATATTAAATAGTTAATTCAACCCATTTTTCGTCTGATTTTCCAGAAGCGATAACAGTTTCTATAAAAGCCATGCCTCTAATACCCTCTTCAACGCCAGGAAAATCCAGGTATTCTTTTGGCACCTCTTTTCCTTCTTTCTTTAACAGAACAGTTAGTGCAAAATTCCTATATAAATTAGCAAAGGCTTCTAAATATCCTTCCGGGTGACCCGCCGGAGTTCTTGTATTGTGAGAAGCAAAAGAGCTCACATAACTTCCACCAGTTCTAAAAATTTGAGCGGGAGCATCAAGCCATTTCATCATTAATGAATTAGCATCTTCCTGATGCCATTCCAAACCACCTTTTTCTCCATACGCCCTGATTTTTACCTTATTTTCTTCTCCAGCTGCAATTTGAGTAGCCATCAGTACTCCGCTCGCTCCATTATTAAACCTAAGCAATACAGCGCCGTCATCATCTAGCCTTCTGTTAGGCACTACTGTATTGATATCTGCGCAAAGCTTATTGACTTCCAGTCCGCTAACATATTCAGCCAGATTAAAAGCATGTGTTCCTATATCTCCCATAGCACCTGCTATACCACTTTTAGAAGGATCTGTTCGCCAGTCGGCTTGTTTACTTTCTACCGCATTACTTAACCACCCTTGTGGATATTCTACATAAACTTTCCTGATTTTCCCTAGAGCACCACTGGCTATTTGTTGTTTAGCCTCTTTAACCATTGGATACCCCGTATAGGTATGGGTAAGTAAAAGCTCTTTCCCACTTTCTTTTTGAAGCTTTTTCAATTCTTTAGCTTCTGATAGTGCCAGGGTTATTGGCTTGTCTAAAATAACATGAAAGCCATTTTCTAAAGCTAGTTTTGCTGGCTCAAAATGCAGATGATTCGGGGTAACAATACAAACAACATCCACTCTGACGTCTTCCGGCAACTGCTTTTCCTTATTAATTAAATCCTGATAAGTTGCATAAGCTCTATCAGGAGATATACCTAATTCTTTGGCTGTTATCTTTGATTTTTCTGCTGAGCTACTAAAAGAGCCAGCGACAATATCATATAAATTATCCATCCTAGCGGCTATCCTATGGACCGCTCCGATAAAAGCGCCCGGACCACCACCGATCATTGCTAACTTTAATTTTCTCATCTTCAATTAAGGGTTCAAATACACGGGATCTCCTTTTTTATAAGGAATACACCCATCAAATCTTCCAGGAACTTCTACATATGTCAAATTATGATTTCCGCCTTCTTCAGAAGTAAAGTAACCGAACAACACCAGTTCTTTAATCATTCTAAAGAAATGCTGAGGATCTTCTTCTTTCTTTGTCTGCTGATATTCTTTTTGTTCTTTATCTAAACCTTCTAAAATTGTCTTACGCTGTTCCGGACTACAATCGACAAAGTTTTTAGAATAATTCTTTTTAGAAATATCCTCTATCTTTTGAAGGCCGTCTATAAACGTTTTCTGATCTGGTTCGCTATAGCAATCCTTAACCATTATCGCCATAAATTCACCCACTTTAGCATCTTTAGCTCCAGGTGTAGATGTTTTCGGAATAATAGTTTCGGCCACTTCATCCATAAGCTGTATGTTTTCTTTTGAAAACAGATCCTGCACATCTTTAATTGAAGATGAACAACCACTTAAAATAAAAGCCTGACTGCCAATAATTGTTCCTCCCAACAAGAACGCTACGGAGGATATCGCTTCTCTTCTGTTCATAATTTAGTCATGGTCATTAACCATCCATTCTTATCAAATCGATATTTTTGAGAAGCGACAATTTACACATCTGCCAATCAAAAACATCGATTACAATAAATCAAATATTCTTTTTCTTTAATTCAGAAACCGCGTAATCTACGGCCCTTGCAGTAAACGCCATATAAGTTAAGGAGGGATTAACACAAGCTCCGGAAGTCATGAAAGAACCATCTGTAACAAATACGTTTTTAGCATCCCAAACCTGGTTATATTTATTTAAAACAGACGTTTTTGGATCATGTCCCATTCTTGCTGTTCCCATTTCATGAATACCCTGTCCAAACCCATATCCTGAATCATGTGTACGAACGTTTTTAAGTCCTGCTGCTTCCAGCATTTCTTTGGCATCATTCGCCATATCAATACGCATTTTTTTCTCGTTTTCCTTTATTTCTGCATCAATAGCTAAAACAGGTAATCCCCATTTATCTTTGACATTTTTATCTAAGGAAATACGATTTTCGTGATATGGAAGAATCTCACCGAATCCGGTAATTCCCATCTTCCACGGCCCCGGTTGAGATAAAGCTTCTTTAAGTTCAGCACCTATACTTAGTTCTGCAATTTCACGGCTCCAACCATCTCTGCTAGCTCCTCCCTGATATCCAAAACCTCTTAAATAATCACGTTTATCGTCTCTGAAGTTTCTGAATCGGGGAATATAAATTCCATTAGGTCTTCTTCCAAAATAATATTTATCATCATAACCTTCTGCTTCTCCCGAAGCTCCCGTTCTGAAGTGATGATCCATCAGGTTGTGTCCCAACTCACCACTGCTACTTCCTAATCCACCTTCCCAAACATCTGTTGCAGAATTCATAAGTACCCAGGTAGAATTTAACGTAGAAGCACAAACGAAAATAACTTTAGCTTTGTATTCTATAGTTTCGTTGGTTTGAGCATCAATAATCTCTACTCCTGTTGCTTTTTTTGTATCCTTATCATATAATATTCTTGTAACAATAGAGAAAGGTCGCAGCGTGAGATTACCAGTAGCCATGGCAGCAGGTAATGTAGAAGATTGCGTACTAAAATATCCACCGAAAGGACAACCTAAAACACATTTGTTTCTATATTGGCAATTGCTTCTGTTTAAATGCGGACCAGTAACATGAGCTACACGACCGATAATCATATCCCTGTAACCGTTAAAATTCGATTTTATACGCGCAGCAACATCTTTTTCTACACAGTTCATTTCCATTGCCGGCAAAAACTCACTATCCGGAAGTTGGGATAATCCTTCTTTTGAGCCACTTATACCTGCAAACTTTTCAACGTAACTATACCACGGCGCTATTTCTTTATAACGAACAGGCCAGTCAACCGCAATCCCTTCTTTCAGATTTGCCTCGAAATCAAGATCAGACCAACGGTAAGATTGTCTTCCCCACATCAATGATCTCCCACCAACATGATAACCTCTAAACCAGTCAAACCTTTTAACCTCTACGTATGGAGATTCCTTTTCGTTTACCCAAAAGTCCGGGTTCTTCTCATTTAAAGGATAATCTCTGCTTAATACCGGGTATTCTTTGATAAGTTCTTGTGTCCTTCTTCCTCTATGAGGAAACTCCCAGGGCGCTTTGGTAGCCGCTGTATAGTCTTTAATGTGCTCTATATTTCGCCCTCTTTCTAAAACAATTGTTTTAAGTCCCTTTTCTGTGAGCTCTTTGGCTGCCCATCCGCCAGAAATTCCTGATCCAATGACTATTGCATCATAAACATTTTTCGCCATTTTTTATTTAGGTTACATTTTATCTTATACAAATTTGTTGTTTTGAGGTGACGTTCTGATTTAAATAAAGCAATAGAAATTGAGTTTCTATTTTAAAACAGCACTAAATCCTTAAGCAACCATTTATTATATTTTAAAATCGGTTTATTCGGACTGAAATTAATATTAAATATTTACGAATCAAAACACAAAGTGTACTTTTCACAATAAGTATTCAAAAAATTATTTACTGCCTTTAAAACAGTTCCATAAACAATGTGGACCATTTCTCTGCCGCTTAAACAGATTTTCCTCGCTTAATCTGTTGCTATTTCAACAATCACCTAAAACAAAAAGAAACGAAAATCAAATTAATAAAAAAAGAAATAAAAACAAAAAGAAATAGCGATCAACAAAAATTCAGTATATCTAATAGGTTAGTAGTTCTTTTAAAGCACAAATAGGAAAACTACTAAATTTAGAACATTATAAATCCGCTGTTAATAAACCTAACTCGATCCACAGTTATCACACTAAAAAAGTACTTTTACCCTTGCAAAAGAGAACAAACACTATTACTTAAGTAAAAATTGTAGATTAAGCTTGTATGAATAAAATCGGCAATGATTATTACGTGTTAAATTTAGTTTCCTGAACATTTAAAAATCCCAGCCTCTATTAGTAAAAGACTAGGATAAAGAATTAATTAATATCACAAAAATTACTTCGGTAATTTCAGTTCTATCATAACCGCGTAATGATCGGAAGGGTATATAAAAAAACACCAGATCTTGTAAACCTAATATTTCAAATTGAAACGCTTAAGAACCAGGCTCCATAACCAGATAGGTCCTATAATAATTTTTTTCCAAAATTGGGATAACGGCAATTTATGTTCTTCATTTTGATTTCCTAATAATAAGAAGAGCAAAGAAACCACAAAAATAAGCAAACTTATTTCCCATAATTTAATCCCCCCAGCCTGCTCCACATATTCCAATTGAACTATAAAAAAGTATAGCGCACCAAATGTAAAAAGCATAATATAGGACAGTAAAGGAGATTGTTTTAAGTAATAATAGATAGCCAGTGCTAATACAATTGAAAACCAATTTATAAACATATTGTATTTACCCAAAAAAGCTAAATATGGGAACGGAGTAGCCGTAATTAAGCCCATTAAACTAAAAATAAGCAATGGCAGAAAAATTACCTGAATAATAAAATTAGCTTGATTAAAATGGTAAGTTCCATAATCTGATAACATTTTATCTACATTCCTTTGTTCTTCTACTTTCTGCTTCATATTATACATAATAAGCGATGACATGTTAATGTCACCGCTTATCCATTTTTAAATTAAAATATATAATCTTAAAGGCTTATTTCGCGTAAGCCACAGACCTTGTTTCTCTGATTACCGTAACCTTGATTTGCCCCGGATAAGTCATTTCTGTTTGAATTCTGTTGGATATATCCGCTGCTAAAATCTCTGATTGAGCATCGCTGATTTTCTCGCTCTCTACAACAACCCTAAGCTCTCTACCCGCCTGAATCGCAAACGTTTTCTCTACTCCCGGATAAGACATAGCCAAACTTTCCAACTCTTTCAACCTGCGGATATAGCTTTCCACTACTTCTCTTCTTGCACCTGGTCTTGCGCCAGAAATAGCATCACAGGCCTGTACAATTGGAGAAATTAAAGATGTCATTTCAATTTCGTCATGGTGAGCACCAATAGCATTACAAACATCAGGATGCTCCTTATATTTCTCTGCCAATTGCATACCTAATATTGCATGAGGTAATTCCGGATTGTCGTCTGGCACCTTTCCAATATCATGTAAAAGCCCAGCTCTTTTAGCCAATTTGGCATTTAAACCTAATTCTGAGGCCATTGTAGCACAGAAGTTAGCTACCTCCCTGGAGTGTTGCAATAAGTTCTGACCATAAGAAGAACGGTATCTCATACGACCTACCATCCTTATCAATTCGGGATGCAAACCGTGAATACCCAAATCAATAACAGTCCTCTCACCTATTTCTACAATTTCTTCTTCAATTTGCTTTTGAGTTTTCGCAACAACTTCCTCTATTCTCGCAGGATGTATACGACCGTCCGTTACCAAACGGTGCAATGCCAAACGGGCAATTTCGCGTCTCACAGGATCAAAACCAGAAAGAATAATAGCTTCAGGTGTGTCATCAACAATAATTTCAATTCCTGTGGCCGCTTCTAAAGCTCTGATGTTTCTACCTTCTCTACCAATAATACGACCTTTAATTTCATCATTTTCGATATTAAAGATTGACACAGTATTTTCGATAGCCGATTCAGTTGCAGTTCTCTGGATAGTCTGTATTACAACTTTTTTAGCCTCTTTTGCAGCGGTAAGTTTAGCCTCGTCTACGATATCTTTAATATGTACCATAGCATTTGTTCTGGCTTCCTCTTTCAAATTGGCTTCCAGTTGAGATTTGGCTTCTTCAGCAGATAACCCCGCTACATTTTCCAATTCTTTGATATGTTGAGCCTTAAGCGCCTCTACCTCCTCTTGCTTCTTTTCAACAATCTCAAGTTGATGGTCTAATTTTTTTCGCTGATTATCTAATTCCTGCTCTTTTCTGTTTTGATTTTCCAGCTTTTGATTTAAAGATTGTTCTTTTTGTTTCAAAGTATTTTCTTTCTGTGCCACAACCTGGTTACGCTGGTTAACCTCCTGTTCGTGATCAGCTTTCAACTGCAAAAATTTCTCCTTTGCTTCTAGAAGTTTATTCTTCTTTAATAGTTCAGCATTAACTTCCGCGTCTTTTAATATCTTTTTAACTTTGGTTTGGGCAGCAATTTCCTGCTGTTTAAGTAGCTGTCTCAGCAAATATCTTCCAGCTAAAACTCCTCCTCCGAAGGCAATAATGGCTATAGCGAGATAAATAAAAAATTCCATAAAGTGTTTTTAAATTTTAAAAAAAAACCGCAATTAATTTTAGATTTCATGTATTGTAAACTTCTAATTGCAGGTTTAAGGTAAAAGTTTTCAGGATGATCTTCTTATCGAAGATAAAACAAAAACTTGTGTAAGTTACCTTTTTTGATATTGAAACGTTAAGTTTTTAATAGTGAAACCTAAAATTTAACTGCGGTTAAATTTCTTAAAACTCATTTATATATAAAGAACGAATGTATTTATTTATCTTCCCTAAAAAAATCTGTCAACACGCTATCTAAATTGTAAACCTTCTCAGCCAGATCCGTATCCTCGTTACTAGCCTTTTTTTCTGCTTTCAAAGAGGATGTAGCATAATGCAGCACACACATCGAAAGCAAATCTTGCTTGTCTTTCACCGCATAATTTTCCTGAAATTCTTTTATACGGTCATTTATCAATTTAGCAGCCCTCCGCACTAATTCCTCTTCATCAGCATCTATCTTTAAAGGATAGACACGATCAGCAATATTTATCTTTATGGAGATATCTCCCATATTAGAGTTTCTGTTTCACTATGTATTACTTTTTAAGTAATACAATACATTTATCTATTTCCCGCACAAATTCGTTAATTTTTTGTTTTATGTCAAGTGTTTTTTCATTTGTCCCTTCAAGACTCTTCGCTAGCTTCAAAACACGAACCGTTTCTTCCAGCTCTTTTCGTTTATCCTCACTGGTTGTCAAAGCAACCTTTAAGGATTGATTTTCAAGACTTAAAAGGTCATTATGTTCCTGTAAAGCCTTTGCCAATTTTATCAAATCCTGGGTGCGGTCCAGAACATGATCTAATTTTTTTGCTAAAACAGACATAAATCGCTATTTTCTAATTTCTGCACCTGATTCTTTTTCTAAGTTAAGAATTATTTTTTGCATTACTGCATCAATCTGTTTATCAGCAAGTGTTTTTTCTTCATCCTGTAAAACAAAACTCAATGCGTAGGATTTTTTACCTGCCGGCAATTTATCTCCCTGATAAACATCAAAAACATCTACAGCTTTCAAAAGATTCTTTTCTGTTTTCACAGCAATACGTTTCAATTGCTCAAAAGTAACGTTTGTATCAATCAACATAGACAAATCTCTTCTTACAGCAGGAAACTTAGAAACCTCTTTGTAAGTGATTTTATTACTTCTGATAACAGTAAGGACCAGATTCCAATCAAATACTGCTGCAAAAACTGGCTTATCAACATCCGCCTGTTTCAATGCAGAGCCAGAAACAGCACCAAATTTAACCAAAGTTTTCTGCCCCTTATTATACTTCACCCCATATGCAAAATCTTCATCATTTAACTCATCAGAATTCAGATTCACAATATTCAATCGGGCTAAAATATTGTCGACAACAGACTTGATACTATAAAAATCTGTATGAGCAGCAGATGAATTCCATGTAGCCTGATTAGCTTTCCCTGTAATAAAAACAGCCAATTCAGGAGTTTCTACATATTTATCTTCATAAACCGCATAAATCTTTCCAAACTCATAGAATTTCAGATCGGAATTTTTACGATTACTATTATAAGCCACTGCTTCCAGCCCAGAAAAGATCATAGACTGGCGCATCACATCCAAATCAGAACTTAATGGATTTAAAATCTTCACGGCATGGTCTAAATCTTTTGAATATGCAGACTTAGTCAACGAGTTGGAGAGTATTTCGTAGAATCCATTAGCAGAAAGCAAATCAGAGATTGTTTGTTGTACACTTTCTCTATCTGGTTTTGAAGTATAATTTAACGATGCATTTACTTTATTGGGAATCGCAATATTATCGTAACCATAAATCCTAAGTACCTCTTCAATCACATCCACATCTCTTGTTACGTCCACTTTGTAAGACGGCACACTTAAGCTTAATTCGCCATCATTTTCAGACAAAATACGGATACCAAGACTACGGATAATAGATTTTATCTTTTCTTCTCCAATTTCCTGCCCTATCAATCGGTTTACATGATTTATAGACAGATTAACCTTAAAATCAGTCACAGGCTTCGGATAATGATCAAAAATCTCAGAAGAGATCGTACCTCCTGCAACTTCCTGAATTAGTAAAGCAGCTCTTTTCAAAGCATAAACTGTAATTTCAGGATCAGTACCTCTTTCAAACCTAAAAGAAGAATCTGTTTTTAGTCCAAATCTCTTTGATGTCTTTCTTACAGAAACAGCATTAAAATAGGCACTTTCTAAAAATATATCTGTTGTAGACTCCTTAACTCCCGAATTCAATCCGCCAAAAACTCCAGCAATACACATGGGTTCTTCGGCATTGTAAATAATTAGATCACTGGCAGTCAATTTACGTTCTACGCCATCCAAGGTTACAAAAGATCTTCCTTCCTCAGCCGTCTTCACAACAACTTTATTACCTATTATTTCTTTGGCATCAAAAGCATGTAGAGGCTGTCCCAAGTCATGTAAAACATAATTAGTCACATCTACAACATTATTAATACTTCTTACGCCAATAACAGCAAGTTTTTCTTTTAACCATTGTGGTGATTCTTTAACCGATATTCCGGAAATACTAACACCACTGTACCTCTGTGCCAGATTTTCATCGGCAACCTCCACAACAATAGGAGATACTGTTGATTCAATTTTAAAGGCTTCAACATCCGATTTCTTTACAGGTATTTCCAGAAATGCGGCTATATCTCTTGCCACACCTAAATGAGAAGCAGCATCAGCTCTGTTTGGAGTCAGACCGATCTCAAATAAATAATCATCATTCAGATTAAAGAATTCTTTTGCAGGCATCCCAATTTTAGCATCGTCGGCTAAAACCATAATCCCATCATGAGATTCACCCAAACCGATTTCGTCCTCTGCACAAATCATTCCCTCAGACACCTCTCCCCTGATTTTGGATTTATTGATTTTGAAGGGCTCTCCCGTATTTGGATACACAGTGGTACCTACCGTTGCGACTACTACTTTTTGTCCCGCTGAAACATTAGGAGCACCGCAAACTACCTGTAAATCTTCTCCAAGACCTACATCTACTTTAGTAACCCTTAATCTATCTGCATTAGGATGTTGAATCGCTTCTTTTACATAGCCAATCACCAAACCTTCTAATCCACCCGGTACGGCTTGCACCTTTTCCAAGCTTTCTACCTCTAAACCTATAGCTGTCAATATTTTAGAAATCTCCTCTGGTGTTGAGTTAATATCTAAAAATTGCTTTAACCAATTATATGAGATTTTCATTATATCTTTTCTGAACGGCAAAAATAGGAATTTTAACCGCCTATGAAAAGTATAGCTAGCAATAAATCAGAAGTAATTGACAAAAATGAAAAAAATGCAGCTACATCAAACCTTCATCCGCAAAACTAAAATATTTTCTCTCTGCAAAAATCAAGTGATCCAATACACCGATATCCAGTATTTTTCCACCTTCAACCATTTTCTTGGTCAATTGCAAATCCGCGGAACTCGGCTTCAAATTTCCAGAAGGATGATTATGCGCGAGCACAATTGAAGAAGCATTGTGCTCCAAAGCAGATTTAAAAATAATCTTAGGATCAGATACCGTAGCTGATTGGCCGCCTTTTGAAATTAACACTTTCGAAAGGACTCTATTGGTCCTGTTTAATAGGACAATCCAGAACTCCTCATGTAATAAATCGAAAAAATGCGAAGACAACAATTTATAAACATCAAAAGAGGAAGTTATTTTACTATGCAGCTGCTCGTTTTCTGCATCTTTCCTCCTACGCCCTAATTCCAAAGCGGCAATAATGGAAATTGCCTTAGCTTCTCCAATACCTTTAAATTTAGAAAGCTCCTGTACCGAAAGTCGGCCCAACGCATCTAAATTATTCTGATAGTGATTGAGAATTCTTTTACTGAGATCTACCGCCGACTCGTTTTTACTTCCCGAACCGATCAGAATCGCTATCAGTTCAGAGTCGGACAGAGTTCGTCTGCCATGTAGGAGCAGTTTCTCTCGGGGCCTGTCTTCTTCGGCCCAGGTGGTAATAGGAATATGTGGTTTATAATGTGGATTCATTTACTGAATCTACAAATATTCCACAAAATAAAAAACAAAAAGCGAGACTCAAACAAGCCTCGCTTTTCGGATAAAAGGAATATCTTGTATATTCTTATAAAGAGTTAACTAACTTAGTCAATTTAGACTTGTTGTTAGCTGCTTTATTTTTATGTATTACGTTGTTTTTTGCTAAACGGTCTAACATAGAAGTAACTTTTGGTAATAAAGCTACCGCTTCTTCTTTTGACGCTGCACTACGTAATCTTTTGATAAAAGTTCTAGTTGTTTTCGCTTGATATCTGTTACGTAAGCGTTTAGCTGCGTTTGATCTAATTCTTTTTAATGCTGATTTATGATTTGCCATTTCTAAGCTTATTATTCCTTAAATACATCTTCCCTATTGGGGATGCAAATATAGATTGAAATTTTCAAAATACAAAGTGCTGATTTAAAATTTTTTATTTTCTGATTTCTTAGAGCCTGTTCAAATTTATATTGTATTTTTTTATAAGCTATTTTTAAGCGAGACGAGACATGTTTTTGAAGAGATAGCAGCGCTTCTACCTCAAGAAAACATAATCCCGATTCATCGGGACCAAAAAGAGTCATAAAAAAATTATTAGATGAATTTTTAACAGGCATTATTAAATAACGAAGAATCTCCGACTCATTATCACCTCAAAACCACTGTGCCTGATATGATTTAGAAACTCGAATAGATAATGGCTTGTCCAAAAAGGTTGATAGCGCCTTTCTTATACGATTTTATAAGTTCCTCGAACAATAACAAATCCTACTTCCGAGCAGTGGTCTCTCATAGAGAGACCACTGCGATAAGGGCTAAAAATCTATACGTTATCTAAAAAGGATACTGTTTCAATGATCTGGCGCAGGGTCTTCTTGCAGAAAAACCTGCTTGAACAGAACAATATTTGAATAGTATTAATAAACCCGGACAACTACAAATCCCACGGGTCTCTCTAGAAGCACTGAGATAAGCAAATAAGCATTTAAACCCCTCTTTGTTTAAAGTCTAATTTTTTACCGGAAGGCCCTGTAAAAATTAAAAGTCCAATCTACAGGTCTTCAGGACATATACCTTTTGTCTTTATTTTTGCGTATATTAGTAATTGGAATTATGTTTAATCCCCTTGTCTTTAACGCCTTTTAAAAGTTGTTTTCACTTTGTCTATTTACCCAAACCAAAATTTTATAACTCCACCTATAATCCACCTTTCATCCACGTATACCCCACGGTATCCGGCTTATACCTTGTACTATTCTATACCTATTCCTTTACTATACCCCTACTTTATAACAACAACATAATTATATAAAAAAGAGGACAATTCCACTGGAAGGGTTACCAATATGATCAAACCCTTTGGACAGGATACTCACTTAATAAATCAAATCTATTTTCCGGGTAAATTTTAGTCTTAAAGAAAGACCCTGCCCGAACAGAAATGTAAGCCTATTTTGTGGCCACACGATAAGGATTCATCGGGACCAAAAAGAGTCATGAAAAATTATTAGATGAATTTTTAACACGCTCTTACATTCATAAATTGCATCTCTCAGCTCTATTTAAGAGACTTTTTTATGTATATTCAACAAGTGCTATAGCCAAACTTCATAAATAATTTACATTGTAATTTATGGTGGCTCAATTATTAAAAGTGAAAGACATACACTTGGAGGAATCAAATCCTGGAACGATTAGACACCAGTCAATCGAGAAATGATAACTGAATTCATTACATTTGTTTATGAAGCATACTTCTATAAAAGTTTTTGCATTGCTCTCCTGCATTATCTTTTTATGCTCTTGGGGCTTTTACGCTCACAAAAGAATAGCCAGACTTGCTGTATTCACATTACCTTCCGAACTTATTGGATTTTATAAGAGCAATATCAACCAAATCACTGAAAACGCGGTGAATCCCGACAAGAGAAGGTACGTCGATTCTTTGGAAGCAAGCCGACATTATCTGGACGCGGACCATTTTGGCTTGGCTCCTTTCGACAGTATACCAAAACTATGGAAAGATGCAGTAGCAAAATATTCTGAAGACACGTTAAAAGCATATGGAACTGTCCCCTGGGAAATTGAACGAACTTATTATAAACTGGTAAAAGCTTTTGAGCAGAAAGATTCATCGGACATTATCAGAGTATCTGCTGATTTATCGCATTACATAGCAGATGCCCATGTACCATTACACACTACAGAAAATTACAACGGGCAACTCACGGGTCAGCTTGGAATCCATTCCTTCTGGGAAAGTCGCCTACCGGAACTATATGCTGATTCCTATGATTATTTTGTTGGGAAAGCTTATTATTTAAATAGTCCGATTGGTGAAGCCTGGAAAATTGTAAAAAACACTTTCTCTCTGGTCGATTCTACCCTCAATATCGAAAAAAGAGTAACCAAAAGCTTTCCTTCTGACAGAAAGTACAATTACAGTGAAAGAAACGGGAAGGTAATAAAGCAATATTCCGAAGAGTACTCGAAGGCTTATCATGAGGCTTTAAAAGGGATGGTGGAAGAACAAATGAAAAAAGCAATTCTGACCACCGGGTGTTTTTGGTATTCAGCATGGGTAGATGCCGGACAGCCTGATTTAAAAGGAATCTCCAGAAAAGATATTGATACCAAACAACTCGAGGAGACAGAAACAGAACATCAGTTCTATCTCGAAGGAAAAGCAAAGGGGAGAATGGACTATTAAACCAATCTCCCCTTTAAAGCATTAAACAACTATTCGTTATATAGCGTAGCTTTCCCTATTTGATGTACTTTTTTCCACAATACGCTGCTTTTCCGGCTTTCTACTTCTTTTAGAAGAAAGCAAATCTATCACTTCCTGATTCCCCATAGATTTGGCTAAACCTAAGGCGTCGTTCCCCGAAATGTCTTTTTTATTGGTCTTTGCCTTATGAGAAAGCAAAATCTTGATAATATCTATCCTTTGTAAGGTTACAGCAAGCATAAGCGGAGTAGTTCCATTATTATTCGACTGATTTACATTGGCTCCTTTATCCAACAACAAAGAAACGAAATCCTCATTTGAGGTAAATATTGCTCCCATTAAAGGGCAATTCCCACTTTTGTCCGGCAAAATCATAGACGCACCTGCCTCTAATAAATACTCAAAAGCATCCTGTTGATTGTTGTAAATCGCCAAAAAAAGCGGAGAAAATCCAATCACGTCCAATGTATCTAACGATACACCTTGTTCTTTATAAAACTGCAAAGACTGGACATTATTCATTTTAGCAGCTAAAAATATATTATCTTGTGCAAAAGCCATTACGGACAACGCACATAATGACATAACAACTAACAACTTCTTCATAACAATCTTCCCCTCAGAAATAAATATGCCATATCAAAAAACCTACAACGAAGGCATCCCTACCCACATTGAACTAAAAAACAGACGGAACAATATTTCCCAGACAGTAGAACAAAACCCACAATAACACCTAACACTATCTTTCTATATACTAAGCAGTTTTATTCTTACCTCTTACGATTTCTATAACCGCAGGTAATAAAGAAATAAAGATGATTACAAGAATAACGAGACTGAAGTTTTTCTGAATAAACGCCATATTTCCGAAGAAGTATCCTAGAAAAAGAAAAATTCCAACCCAAACAAATCCACCCACAACATTAAAAGAAATAAATTTTTTATAAGTCATTTCTCCAATACCCGCTACAAAGGGAGCGAACGTTCTTACAATGGGAACAAACCTTGCATAAATAATGGTCTTTCCTCCATGCTTGGCAAAAAAGTCCTGAGTTTTTGTGAGATATTCTTTTTTTAGAAACTTAATCTTGCCACTAAAAGCTTTGGCACCATAGTACTTGCCAATTTCATAATTCACCGTATCTCCCAGCACAGCAGCTATAAATAACAGCAAGGCCAATAAATAGATACTTAAACCTGTATCCCCCGCTCCAATTAACGCTCCTGCAGCAAATAATAAAGAATCTCCGGGTAGAAAAGGCGTTACTACAAAACCTGTTTCGGCAAAAATGATAAGAAAAAGAATTAAATAAGTCCAAACCTGATAGTCTCTAATAATTTCGCTTAAATGTTTGTCTATGTGAAGGATAAAATCAATTAATGAAGTGATAAGTTCCACGTTGTATTATTTTATAATGGTGTGTAATATGAAGGAATTAAAATTTATCTGTTTTGGACAACTGTCAGTTGTTGAGAATAGTTCCCTGTTTCTGCTTTTAGTCCAGAGATAAAAACAGTGTACACTTTCTTTGCTTCCAAAACCACATTTGAAGCTGATACTACCACCTGATCCGTTACATTATAAGGAGTCAACCTAAAATTATAGGCACCTGCTTTAATCTCTTGAAACGGAGAGGCAGACTGATATACAGCATTGGAAAAAGTCTTCTTCTCTTCCGCCTCACCTAATTTGGTATAAAAATCTATCCCTTTTTCATCCGGAGAGAGATGAATAAAACGGATTTTTGCATTTGTCTTTACATTGGGTTCACTTAGATAATCTACTGTAGCCACATAAGATAATCCGGTATTTGTAGAATCAGAGGGAACCAAAAAGAAAGAATAATCCCGATAAGGGTTCAGGTATAAATCTTTAGACAAAACAACAGAATCTTTTACATTCGAAAACAATTTGGCATTTCTTCTTCCAGCTGCAACCGTATCATACGCATGATATCCTGCATAAGCCAATGCGTTGGTTACCTTATTGGTATCTAAATATAAGTTAAAAGAGTCTTTCTGGGGAACTAAATTAAACACGGCAACCTGGGCTCTGCCTATAGTACCAACCTCAGAATTTTCCGAACAAGAAGTAAACAACAGCACTGCTAACACAAAAAATCCAGCAACTTTACTTAATGCCTTTTTCATTATCATACCAATTTGGGACTAAATATACAACAAAAAAGCCTGAGGTTTAGGGCATCAGGCTTTTTGCTAATATTTTATACAATGTTTATGCGTAGTTATTCAACATAACCGGCATTACCAACATTAAAACATCTTCATTCTCATCCGTAACACTTGGGAATAGTAAACCTGCTCTGTTCGGTGTGGACATCTCCAATGTCACCTCATCCCCGGAAATATTATTTAACATTTCTATCAGAAATTTAGCATTGAAACCAATTTCCATATCTTCGCCGTTATATTGACAGCCGATACGTTCGTGGGCTTCATTTGCAAAATCTAAATCTTCAGAAGAAATATGTAATTCGCTTCCGCTGATTTTCAATCTCACCTGATGTGTAGTTTTATTCGCAAAGATTACTACCCTTTTCAGACAGTTCAAAAACAAGCTTTTATCCAGAATCAACTTATTAGGATTATTTTGTGGAATAACTGCCTCGTAATCAGGATATCTTTCATCTATTAAACGACAGATTAAACTGATATTTGCGAATTTAAAAAATGCACTTGTAGAATTATATTCTACAGCAACATTTACATCTTCCGAAGGCAAAGCCGATTTCAATAAGTTCAATGCCTTTTTAGGTAAAATAAAAGAAGTCGACGACTCGGATTTAGTATCTTTTCTTCTGTATCTTACTAATTTATGTGCATCTGTAGCAACAAATGTGATGTCTTGGGGAGACAATTGACAGAAAACCCCGGTCATTGCAGGGCGAAGCTCGTCATTACTTACAGCAAAAATAGTTTTGTTTATAGCTTCTGACAAAGCGGATGCAGGTAAATTAACTGTAGACGCCTCATCTACAGTAGGGATTTTAGGAAAATCTTCGCCATTCTCTCCACTTAGTTTATATTTACCATCCCCAGCACTAATCTCTATCGCATAGGTCTGCTCATCTACAGAGAAAGCTATTGGCTGCTCTGGTAAAGTCTTTAGCGTATCTAATAAAATTTTAGAAGGAACAGCAATCTTTCCACCTTCTTTTGCTTCAACTGCCAAAGAAGTTATCATGCTTGTCTGCAAATCCGTCGCAGAGATGATCAGATTTCCTTCTTTTATTTCAAATAAAAAATTTTCTAAAATAGGTAATACAGCACTGCTACTTAAAGCGCCACTTACAGACTGCAAGTGCTTTAGTAAGGTAGTTGTAGAAACGATGAATCTCATTATCGGATTATATTTTACTTGTTCGTATCAAATTTATAAATTTTAACTGGCATACTTCCGTTTACGGTAAATATGTTGAAAAATACCGAATAAAATCAACAATGCAACCGGAACGACTGTATTAATAATTTGCCAATTTAGCTTTTGCTCCTTTAACTTTCCTTTATCTAATAATCTTAATTTTATTTCTTTCGATCTTAGTGAAATCAAATCGGCATCATCTGCAAAGTAATCTACAATATTCAACAAAAAAGTTTTATTTCCAAATGTTTGAGAAGTGTAACGGTCAAAACCCAATGGAAAAACAGAGCCATCTTGCCCAATCTGGTTTCTTAAGACATCTCCATCACTAAAAACCAAAAGCTTTCCTGTTTTATTTCGCTCCTTAAAATCCGATTTACGGAATCCCTCAGGTATAGGCCTGTTTTTAAACACCGATTCAAACTTTCCTTCCACCAGGACACTAACTGCTTTGGGTTCACTTCTGAATTTTTGAGGATCTGGAACTTCCTCTACCATATTTAAAGAAATCAAAGTTGGCGCTTGCAGTGTTCTATTAAAGGGCGAAGTTTTCAATAAGACTTGTTTAACCAAACCTTTCGTCTCTATGGTATCTATTGAGCTTATAAATTGCGTTTTAATCCCCTCAAGGTTTTTCACCAAAGGATGATTTGACAATGGCATAATAATCGGATAAAATAACCAGGGAACCATTTGTATCTGGCCCTGCCCGCCAACATTACCCACATTTAAGGGGATATGAAGACAGTTCATATCGCCAATCAAATCGTAATTTACCCTAACACCATATTTAAAGAGCTGATCATCCAGATTTAACTCTCGCTGGAAAGCCAACTGCTCGCCAGCCCCCCGTTGCATACTATCCAATTCGGCATGAACCTGATCGATTGCCAGAAAAACCTTTCCTCCATTTACCAGAAATTGATCAATCTTTATTTTCTCCAATTCCGAAAAACCAGTATTTGGTTTTGGGATAATCAATGCGGCCAATTTATTCAACCCTTCTTGAGTTGCTTCCGAAAGATCAATACGACCAACCTCATAACCATCACTTAAGCTTCTCATCGCATCCTGCAATTCCGTATCGGATAGTTCTCCATGCCCTTCTGTAAACGCTACCCTTGGTTTTCCTCCAGAGATTACTTTCTTGATGGCTGAAATAAAAGCATATTCCAGATTCTGGATAGAATTATTCAACACCTCATCCGGTCCAATTCCCATTCTGCTTTGCAGCAATTTTACCGGAATTTCATTGCCATCATAAGAAACTAAAGCCCCCGGAAAAATTATTTTTTGAGAAAGGCCATTGTCTGTTTTTACACTTAAGTTAGTAGGTTCTAAACCTCTTTGATAAAGTTCTTCAAAGAAAGCTTGCTGTTCCTGTTCATTTCTCCCCCAACTCGGATCTATAAAATCAATTTCAATATTTGCAGAAGAATAGGCCTTGAGATCGTATAAAATATCGCGGGTTTCTTTTTGTAATCTCTTAAAACCAGCAGGAAACTCACCATCTAAAAAAACAGTAATCCTAATTGGTTTCTTTATATCTTTCAATATCCCTCTTGTAACAGCAGACAATGTGAATCTCTTTTCAGCAGTAAAATCTATGCGGGTAAAAAAGTACCCTGATAAGATATTCAGTACAGCAATAGCTACTAGCGCAACCAATAAATATTGTATATCTTTTTTCTTTTGGTTTACCATTTTCTGCTCCTCAATATTGTTCTGGTAATTACTAAAAAGATTGCCGACACGCTGATAAAATAAACTAAATCACGTGTATCTAAAACGCCTCTGCCAACAGATTGATAATGTTCGTCTACTCCCAAATTGCTTATAAAAAAGGAGATATATTGTAATGATAAAAGCTGACTCAGTGAATTAAACCCGTTAAAAAAGAAAAAGCAAAGAAATACAGCTATGGCAAATGCCACAATTTGATTTTTTGTTATAGAAGAAGAAAAGACGCCAATAGCCGTAAAAACGGATGCCAATAAAACACATCCAACATATGATCCTATAACGGCTCCTGTATCTATATTCCCTACCGGATTCCCTAACTGATATACAGAAGTATAATACACCAAAGTAGGTAATAAGGCTATTAAAACCACAAGTAAAATCGCAAAGAACTTACCCAAAAGAATCTGCCAATCTGTTAATGGTTTGGTTGCTAAAAGTTCAAAAGTTCCCTCCTTCTTTTCCTCCGAAAAGGAACGCATACTAATCGCAGGAATCAAAAACATAAATAAATAAGGAATAGTTCCAAAAAGCGAATCTAAGCTGGCATAGCCATATTCCAAAATACTCGATTGGGGAAAAACCCACAAAAAGAGTCCCAGCACCACAAGAAAAATGGCAATGGTTACATATGCAGCCAAAGAACTAAAATATGCGGAAAGCTCTTTGTAAATAATTGTATTCATGTTTTGAAAAAGTCTAAAATCAAAAATTAAAATTCAACATCTTGATATTTGATTATTACCCACTTGAATCTACCTTTGTGAGTTTCACAAAAATAGGCTCGATAGAAGTTTCATTGTGCATGGCCAACAAATTAGCTAAACTATCATTAGCTACTATTTTCCCTTTATTAATAATAACTACTTGCTGACAAATGGCTTCTACTTCCTGCATAATATGCGTAGAAAGAATAACAGTCTTCGTTTTCCCGAGTTCTCTTATCAATGATCTCACTTCTATCAACTGGTTGGGATCCAAGCCCGAGGTAGGTTCATCCAGGATTAAAACTTCCGGATTATGTATTATCGCCTGCGCAATCCCAACCCGTTGCTTATATCCTTTAGATAAATCTCCTATCTTTTTATTTTGTTCGGGACCGAGCCCCGTAATGCCTATAACTTCTGCAATACGTTCCTTCTTTTGAGAAATCTGATGTAAATCCGCTATAAAATCCAAAAACTCCTTCACATACATATCATGGTATAAAGGATTGTTTTCCGGAAGGTATCCTATTTTTTTCTTGATTTCCAGAGGTGATTCTTCCAACGAAAGACTACATATGCTTACTTTTCCTGAAGTTTGAGGTATATATCCCGTTAGAACCTTCATTGTTGTAGACTTTCCTGCCCCATTTGGGCCAAGGAAACCTAAAACTTCCCCCGGATTTGCATGAAAAGATATCTGATCTACAGCTTTTTGCTTACCATAACACTTCGTTAGGTTTTCTACAATTATGCTCACTTAACAAATATAGGTACAATTTTATTTTGGCAGAGAATTCTTCGGGCTTTCTATTTTTATAAATAAAAAACAAAGACAAAGAGTAAAGATAAAAGAATAAGGTAGAAGGGCCAAGACAAAAGAAACCGCCAAATAAATTATTTGGCGGTTTAGCTTTTCTGCTTAAAGAAATTGTCTAAGCAATTTCCTCAGCACTTCTCGGATAAAATCTCAATTCGATAATATTTCCCGAAATCGGTGTCCGATTCCATGATTTATGGATAGCTATAGCCGTTCCCATTGCCGTTGCCTGAGCCATCGACGCTGCAAACAATTCTTCACCGGGGAAAGCATTTGCAATTAAATGCATAAAAATATCATTATTACCAAAACCACCATCCACAAAAATTCTTCGAACGCCGCTATCCTGTATGGCCAGCTTAGTCGATTTTTCTTGCTGTTTAACAATATCCATAATCAATTGGTGATAAGCTTCTGTGGAATTTTCAAAAACAGAAAGATCTCTATCAGCAAACCGGATATCATCTCCTTGTGGCAATTTAGCCTTTAGTCGGGCTATATATTCAGGATTATATTTTACCGTTTTAAAAGACGAACTGCCAATTGCAAAATGCTCAGCTATTCGTTTCGCTTCCTGCTCATGTTCGTACCCTGCAAAAAGACGGGATGCCTTCACTGGAGTACCTTTATAATTCATATAGCATAAACTATCCTGCTTTAACTCTTCTAAAGTCAAAGGATTACTATTAAACGGATTTAAGGAAATACACCAGGTTCCTGTGGAAAGCAGGATAAACGGCTCATGGAAATTCTCCAGATAAGGTATCAAAGCGGCCGAGCTATCATGCAGTCCAGCCCCCACTTTAAAAGCATGTCCCTGAAAAGCCGTTTCTAAAACCTGATCCCCCGGCAAAATAGGCGCAAATTTCTCTGCAATTCCTTCTTCATATACCCATCTATGGTAATCATTCTTTTGAAAATCCCATAAATTGGTATGACAACCAATACTGGTTATATCAGTAAACACCTTTCCCGTCACCAAATAACTTAAGTATTGCGGTAAATGCAATGCATATTTTATCTTTTTAAACAACTCCGGCTTCTCGTGCTTTATTCTATAAAGTTGCATACCAGAATTTAAGCTCCCAAGGACGGGAGAAGAAGTGCTTTTTGCAAACTCTTCTTCTCCGTCGTAGGTGTTATAAAATTGTTTTAAAAGATTATCTGGATATGGTTTCAAATAATTATACAGCGGAGCAACAGGTAAACCATCTTCTCCCACATACACAAAACTTGCACCATATGTAGAAAAGTTGAGTGCTTTGATATCAAACTCTTCCTTTCTTAAGACTTCCGACAAAGAATCAAAAACCGAAAGCCTCAGGCTTTCCAGGTTTTCGCAAGGATCTCCGTCTTCGTCTACAGTTTCTATAAAACGAGCAGATTTTTCGTATACAATACGATAATGCTCGTCAAATAAGAACAATTTTTTATTGGTTTTACCCACGTCAAAAACTGCTATTACGGGTTTCTTACTCATCTATAATCCAGTTGCTATTGTAACAGCTCCTCTTTCTTCTGTCAACTTTTCTCTTACCTTTAAATCTCTAAAAGCCTGAACAGGGTCTAACGCCGCACCGGCTCTTAATCTTGATTCTGCCACAATAGAACGCACATCGGTTCTGAAAGCATCTTGTAAAATCTCTTGGGCTTTTACTACATCATTAGCTTGTTGTGCTTCTTTTAAAGCTTTTCTATCAACCAATAATGCTTGTGCATATGCAATTTTTATAGCTTCTACAGATTGTAGTAAATCTACCAATGGATCCTTTAAGTTATGAGATGCGTCAATCATCCAACCTAAACCTGTCGCATGGTCTATTCCTTTTGCATCCATACCATCAACCAGTTCGTTGAAAATCAAAAATAACTGATAAGGTTTAATCGCCCCAGCAGTTAAATCATCATCAGCATATTTAGAATCATTAAAATGGAAACCACCCAACTTACCTTCCATCAATAATAAAGAAACAATCTGTTCAATATTCACATTTGGTTGGTGATGACCCAAATCTACCAGTGTATAAGCTTTCTCGCCTAATTTATTGGCTAACAATAAAGACTGTCCCCAATCTGCAATTGTCATAGAGTAAAAATTCGGTTCAAAACCTTTATATTCTACGAACATTTTCCAGTCAGATGGTAAATGCTTATAGATTTCTTTTAAAGACTCTAATGTATTTTGGAAAGCTTCGCGGAAGTTTAATTGCCCAGGAAAAGAAGATCCATCTGCTAACCAAACTGTTAATGATTTAGACCCTAAAGCAATCCCGTGTTTAATTACTTCGATATTATGATCTACAGCTTGCTTTCTAACCTTAGGATCTACATGGTGTAACGATCCAAATTTATAGCTATGCTCTTGTCCCTTTTGATCCTGGAAAGTATTGGAGTTAACCGCATCAAAACCTAAACCATGAGATGCAGCTAACGCTTTGATTTTCTCTGCATCCGAAGGAATATCCCAGGGAATATGCAATGAAATTGCACCGCTGGATTGGTTTAGCTTATGCAATAAACCTACATCGTCTATCTTTTGTTCTAACGTTCCTGGTTCACCCGGACCAGAAAAACGTCCAAAACGTGTTCCTCCCGTTCCTAAAGCCCAGGAAGGAATAGCGATTTGAAATACTTTTAACTTTTCTACAATTTCTTCGATATTAGAAATATTCTCTGAAATGAAGTTAAAATTCCTTTGGTGAGTCGCCAGATTTCCCTGGTTATGTTGCTCAATCTGATTAGTTTCTATTAGCATCTTTTTAGTATTTAGAGCCTCACCCCCAACCCCTCTCCGAAAGAGAGGGAAGCAGGATTGTGCTATTTATAATATTACAGTTTCTTAAATTAAAAGTCTTAGGTCCAAAAAGCACTATCTTTTGTCATATTGAATTTGATTCAGCATCTCTGGGCTGGTGGAAGCGATTAATGACCCACTTTTCAAAATTCCGCTCAGTCAACAGATCCCGAATCAAGTTCGGGGTGACAGTTAACACTTTTCAGACACTCCCACTTTGGACCTCAGACTTATTACTTAAAACTTATTAGCTATCTTACAAATGCCATGGCGACACCACCATCAACGTTTAATACGTTTCCTGTCGACTTATTTAGTAAGCCACCGGTAAATGCGAAACATGCATTTGCAATATCGTCCGGTAAAATAATCTCGTTCAATAATGTACGCTTAGCGTAATATGCAGGAAGCTCAGCTACAGTAATTCCATAAGCTTTTGCTCTTCCTTCTGCCCATCCGCCTGCCCAGATATTACTATCTGAAATTACAGCATCTGGATTGACTACGTTAACACGAATATGATCAGCACCTAATTCCGCAGCATTCAATCTGCTTAAATGCAATTGCGCAGATTTAGCACTTCCGTAACCCGCATTGTTCGGTCCGCTAACTAAAGCATTTTTACTCACAATATTGATAATATCCCCACCAATTGCTTGTTTTCTTAATACTTTTACAGCGCCCTGTGTTACAAAGAACTGGCCTTTCACCAGTACATCATATAAAATATCCCAATCTTTTTCAGTATGATCTTCAATGGTTTTAGAGATGGATAATCCTGCATTGTTCACAATGATATCCACGCCGCCAAAAGCCAAAGCTGCCTCTTCTAATGCTGCTTCTATTTGTGTTTCTTTAGTTACATCTAGGATAGCTGTTGCGTAAGAATCACGTCCGAATTCTTTTTTGAATTCTTCACCAGCGCTTTCCAAACGTTCAGCATTCATATCGTTCAATACGACTACAGCGCCCTCTTTTACAAATTTCTTTGCAATAGCTTTACCTATACCACCAGCACTACCTGTTATTAGAGCAATTTTTCCTGATAGCGCCTTAGGTTTAGGCATACGTTGTAACTTTGCTTCTTCCAATAACCAGTATTCTATATTGAAAGCTTCTTGTCTTGGTAATGAAGTATATTCAGAAATTGCTTCTGCACCTTTCATGACATTAATGGCATTTGTATAGAACTCTGCCGCTACCCTTGCCGTTTGCTTATCTTTAGAAAAAGCAAACATACCTACTCCCGGATATAAAATAATTACCGGATTAGCATCGCGGATAGCCGGGCTGTTATCGTGTTTACAAGTATTGTAATAATCAGTATACATTTGACGATAAGCTTCAAATGAAGGAGCCAATCTTTCTTTGATTGCTGCTACATCTGACAAATCCTCGTCTTTTGCTAAATCTAAAACTAAAGGAGAAATCTTGGTTCTTAAGAAGTGATCTGGACAGCTTGTTCCCAGCGGAGCTAACCTTTCCAAATCGTTCGAATTAATAAACTCCAATACTCTTGCATCGTCTGTGAAATGACCGATCATGTGTCTTTCGCTAGAGCAGAAACCTCTTAAGATTGGAGCTATCTTAGCAGCTTGTTTTTTTCTATCTTCTACAGCAAGGCTTTCTACTTTCTGACCACCAAATACAGGTCCTTTTTTGCCGTAGTTAGCCTCTAGATACTCAGCGCATTTTTCGATAACCTCTAAGGTGTTCACATAGCTTTCGTAAGCTGTATCACCCCAGGTAAATAAACCATGAGAACCTAACATGATTCCTCTGATTCCAGGGTTTTCGTCTAAACATTGTTTCAACTGCAAACCTAAATCGAAACCTGGTTTTTGCCACTCTACCCAGCCAATTGTTCCACCAAACAATTCTTGTGTAATTTTCTTTCCGTCTTTTGCTGCCGCGATAGCGATAGCCGCATCGGGATGTAAGTGATCGATATGTTTGAATGGTAAAAAACCATGTAGCGGAGTATCAATTGAAGGTGCTTTAGAAGCTAAGTCATAAATACAGTGGTTAAACAATTCCACCATTTCATCCTCATGCTCAATACCTCTATAAACGTTTTTAAGGCTTCTTAATCTGTCTACGTAAAGTGCCGCCAAACCACTTTTAGTTAAAGTGCCGATATCACCACCAGAACCTTTAATCCACATGATTTCAGTTTCTTCACCTGTCAACGGATCTTTAGCCATTGCTTTGCAAGAAGTATTTCCTCCACCATAGTTAGTCAATCTCAGATCAGCACCCAATAAGTTTGAGCGATAAATTAATAAAGCTACTTCGTCACCTGCTAATTTAGCAGCTTCCGCTTCATCCCATAAGTAGCTTACATGTTTAAAACTTGTTGTTTTAACAGACATATTCTATTCTATATATAATTAATTTGCTTTTTGTTATTTAATCGAATTACCATATCCTACAACCAAAACAGAAAGTAATAAGATGGCAATACCAAATGCCAATGTCACGATGGTGGATTTCTTCACTCCCTTCCATTCTTTAAGTATTAATCCCCAAGTGTTTGCAATAAGAATTATAAACACCATGTGAAGTATCCAGGAACTGGCTCCGTTACCAAGTTTACTTTCTGCCATTCCATAGAAAAAGAACTGTAAAAACCAGGTAGTACCAGCTAAAGCACAGAAAATATAGTTTTTAATTAATGGAGTTTTTGAATTGGTATAATCTCCAAATGTTTTGTTTCTAGAGTTAAGGTATAAACACCATATCAAGTTGGTCGTTAAACCACCAAGAAGAATAATAACATAAGTTACGTTGTTCTGGTACAAAAATTCTCCTTGCCCCGGATTTAAGGCTTTCCATGCATTATTAGCTTCATGCGCCATATCTTTTCCTGCGTCAATCCCGAAAGCAAAACAAGCACTCAGAATACCAGAAATAATCGCTACAGTTAAACCTAGACCTACTTTATATTCTGTATTTTCTTCTCCTCCATCTTTTTCTTTTAAGTCTTTTTCCTTCATCACACCGGCTTTACCGCAAATAATAATTCCTATAACAGAAACTATGATGCCAAGCAGTACCATCTGCCCCCAGGAACTGTGTAATAAATCTGAAAAGGAGTCTTTTCCTGGAGAAGGGTTAATATCGTAATAAATAGACGGAATTAATGAACCAAACACAGAACATAATCCCAGAATGATCGAACTACCTAATGCTACACCTAAATAACGTACGCCCAAACCATATGTCAAACCGCCAATTCCCCACAATACGCCAAAGAAATAAGTTAGCCATAGAATGTTTCCATTCGTGTGTTTTATAATATCTATATATCCTGGAATGGTTAGATAAGCAGCTAAGGGAGGTACAATAAGCCATGAAAACAGTCCACCAATTATCCAATAGCTTTCCCACGCCCATCCCTTTACTTTCTTGTAAGGGATATAGAAGCTTCCTGATGCGAAACCTCCAATAAAATGAAAAATAATTCCGAGTATCGTATGCATTTATGATTGTAATTGAGTTTGACTAAAATAAATAGTTAACTCAATACGTCTGTCATGCACTGTTATGCCCGGCTAGCAAAATTACTATAAAGACGGGCGCAAATTAACTTTAAAAGGGACAGCTACATGTTCCGGCTTCTGGCTTTTAATCATCTCTGCAACCATGGCTCCCATAGCTTTAAAATCTGTAGAAACGGTTGTTATACCATTTAAAATCAATCTTTTCAACGGCGTTTCATTATAGGATATTATCCCGATATCCCCTCCCACTTGCAGATCTTGCGAAATTGCCTTTTCTATAATCGCCACCAGATCGTCTTCCATCAGGTTTATATACACTTCTCCTTTATGTAGTACTTCATCCTGAATATTTTTAATCACCTTATAGTTAAACGCATATTGCTGGCAAAACCGCTTAAAGCCATTTACAATCTCTTTAGGAAAATAGCTTTTTTCGGGAATAATGATTTTAATAGTTTCGTATTTTGCCAACCTTTCCTTTACCTCATCAAGCGCAGAATAAATATCTTTTTCAAAATCTTCATAAATAGCACCATACACCCCCTCAATCTTATTGAGCTTCTTATCTAAAAGAATAAGTTTTTCTTTAGGAATAGTATTGATAATTTCATGAGCATTCTCCCCTCCCTCTACAAAATGAGGAATAATAACATAGTGAGAATAATCGTTGTTTTTATTTTTGATAAGTTTTTTAAACAAAGAATAATCATTGTTATAGATATAAAAATCTATTGTTGCATCTTCTCCCAACGAAGAGACAAAAGAGTCATATATTATTTTTTTATGTGCCGAAAGCTTATTAAAAAGCAGAAAGACCTTGATTTTCTTTTTGATCTCTTCAGTAGAGACATAATATCCCTTTCCTGGAACAGAAACAATTACCCCCATCTTTTTCAGGTATCTGTATCCTTTTTCAGCTGTATCTCTCGATATTTCCAACAGATAGCTCAATTCATTTATCGAAGGTAGTAAATCATCTTTGGTTATTTTACCATCCTCTATTGCCGCTATTATAGAATAACTGAGTTGAAGATACTTCGGGGTAGCAGAATATTCGTCTATAAAAATAAAGTTTAAAAAATCGGATGCTTTCATGTTAAAACAACTCAAAAAAACAGACTGTCAATTTATAAAAAAAAGACGGGTTTAGTTCGTTGTTTGTAAAAATCACGCTTTTTTACCAAAATTATTAAATTAAAAATAAAGCAGTAGCATTTGCTCAATGAGTCAAGATTGATTAACACACCTAATTCCTCTTCAAAGAAGATCCTCTAACCATCAGTGTGTTATCCAGAACTACACTTTTCTTATCTTTCAAAGATCTTCTTCCATCGAGAATCTCTAACATGATATTTATTGAGTTTTCGGCGATTGCCTTAATTGGTTGCGAAACTGCAGTTAAAGGCGGGGAAAACAATCTGTATAATTGATGATCATCAAATACAATTACTCCTAAATCATTTGGGATATTCAGATTCAGGTTTTTAATAGATTCCAATCCACTATCAGCAATGTAGTTAGTAGCGAAAAATACGGCATCAATTTGCTTATTGGAAACTAAAAAATCCTGTATTTCTTTCACACTGGTTTCCTTTCGATCGTGATATATTACCTTTTTAATTAGCGGTACGCCTTTTATTCTTTTCAAGGCATCTATATATCCTTCCATCCTCTCCAACATTTGCTCCTGATCTGAAGACAATGTTACCATAGCTATATTTTTATACCCACCTTCAATAAAGTGTGCTACCGCATCATATGCACTTGCATAATTATTTACTAGAACAGTATTGGTATCCACATCATGTATAGTTCTATCAAAAATAACAACTGGCAAATTATCATCTAATAAATCATTGATTTCTTTTTCCAATCCGGGGGGAGGAGCAATAATATACCCATCAACCTGCCTGCTTCTATATATTTCTATTAAATCTTTAGCTTTTTCTGTCTCGTTCTCTGTACTGGAATAGATAATTTTATATCCTTTTTTATAAGCTATTTCTTCAATTTGTCTGGCCACAGAAGAGAAAAAAGGATCAGAGATATCTTCCACTAGCATACCTATAATTTTTGTTTTCCCACTTCTAAGACCTTGTGCAAATTGATTTGGTCTATATCCTACTTTCTCAATATGCTGAAGGATTTTCTCTTCCAGACTTTCGCTGATATGCTTTTCCCTGGCTTTTCCATTTAAAACAAAGGATATTGTTGTTTTAGAAACACCCAATTGTTCAGCTATATTCCCTATCGTAATCTTTTTCTTCATTAAATACCTTAATAAACCTATTTAGATAGCTACAAACAAGTTTTGTTCTAAAGTTACAATAATTATCTGAATTCAATATTCAACTAACTAAAGTCTATTACAGACTATTTAGTTATCCTAAACCAATCAAAATCCGCATAGCCTCCTATACGTACGTCACTATCACTTGCTGCAAATATCCCCGTTTTGGCTCCTATCCATTTATCAGGCTTGGCCTGAAATTCTGGCCCTATATCATTAAAATTCACACCGTCTTCGCTATAACTAAATTGGCATCGGGCATCTGAAGATTTAATTTTAACACGTAAGTAAACTTCGTTAGATTTCAACCTTTGTATAGCATTACTTTTTTCCCCGGTGCCATTTGCTGCATCGAAACAAACCATTTGATTTACCAAATACCCCTTAGCATCTTTTTGGATAGACAGATAGCTATAATCGTTTCCCATAACCAGCAAACCTGCTTTTTTAGATTGCCATACATCCCATTCTATAGTCAGTTTTACTTTTGTTGTAGCTGTAAACCCTTCGGCAGGGAATTTTTGCAGCAATAAATGAGGAATGTTCCATAAATTTTTGGTTTCTGCCGGCATAGGTATAGCTAATAAACGTAAGTAACCGGTATTTGCCAAATTCACACTCCATCTGATGTCTTCATTAGCATGCCATTGCCACTGTAAGCCTAATCTGTCTGTATTGAACTCATCGTCTTCCTGTGGAGTATTTATAGGATAGTTTTTTCCAATGTTTGGTTTCTTATAACTAAGTACCGGCTCTCCTATTCCATCATTATTGATGTCCTTACCTATCAAAGGCCATCCATCTTTCCATTCTACGGGTTGCAAATGTAAGATTCTGCCATAAACACCTCTATCCTGAAAGTGAATAAACCAGGTTTCTCCCTGAGCCGTTTCTGCCAAAGATCCCTGATGTGGGCCGTTTATCTGCGTATTTCCCTGATGCAATACCACCTTTTCTTCATAAGGACCATAAATATTCTTCGAACGTAATATCAATTGCCAGCCTGTTTCTACCCCACCGGCAGGCGCTGAGATGTAATAATAGCCATTTCTTTTAAAAAGCTTAGGGCCTTCTACGGTATGGTGCTTTTCATGCCCGTCAAAGACATGCTTACCTTCTCCTACTACTTTCGTACCATCCGCATTTAAAGGATAAACAGTTAATATACTATTCATACCAGCCCGACTTCCCGCCCAAGCTATTGTCATATACACCTTCCCATCGTCATCGAATAAAACTGTAGGATCTATAATTCCTTTCGCTTTCATTATCAATACGGGCTCTTCCCATTTTCCAAAAGGATCTTTAGTTTTTAGCATATATACACCATAATCAGGATCGCCGTAATAAATCCTTAATTCTTTATCATGGTATACCATACTTGGCGCCCAAACACCTTTTCCATGCTGTGGCAAATTATAAACTGCTTCTGTTTGTTTCGGAAGCGCATGGTTCACAATTTTCCAGTTCACCAAATCTTTTGAATGTAGTATGGGCAACGCAGGTGAACTGTTAAAGCTGGAAGCAGTCATGAAAAAATCGTCACCAATCCTAATCGCATCCGGATCCGAATAGTCTGCAAAAAGAATTGGATTTTTATATGTTCCGTCACCATTATCTGCAACCCAGACTTTAGAAACATAACTTATGGTATCTTGTAGAATTTCTATTTTTTCTTGTGGATTATTATTACAGGAATATAGATTTACAAAAATAAGTCCTGCATATAAATAACTAAAAATCTGTTTCATATTCTATTATTTATAATTTTAATGAATGACCTATAATTGCTGTATTACAATAGATCGACCTTGATTATCTATAACTTTTCCCTTTGTCTGAATTCGAGAATCAGCACCTTCTCTCCCAACAACTATGGGCATATTGGTTTTATTAATCAACTGTAAATTAACAGCCGCCGCCTCTCCGTAAGGCGACATTGATTCTCCATGCTCCGGATGTGTATAACCTACCAGAACAGGTAAGTCCTGTTTCCTTTCTTTTTTAGCGAACAGGATTACTTTATTGTTTCTGCCTTGTATAGTAGCTAAGGCGTGTACTATTCTATCTGATTCGTAAGGTAATAGTTCCAGTTCTACATCCACATTACTGCCCTCCACAAAAATTAATGGCCCGTAATTGGCGTCTCCCTTAGATTTTTTGATAATGGCGTTATTCCCTACCCAATAAGCTCTTTCGGTTCCTATAGTTGTACAATTGTCCAATTCCACTCCGCCGTTGGTTCTTAACTCAAAACCGCCTCTGGTATTTTTAGCAGTACAGTTTTTAAAAGAGATATTTTTGTTTTGTCCATAGGTTCTAAAGCCATCTTCGCATAAAGACTTCATATAACCGGGAGTAACCACATATTTTCCTTCGCGGTTGGCTGTCCATGTTCTAAAATTTACGCCGAAGGCTGGGCCTGAATTTTCTTTTAAAACATCGTCTGTTTTTCTCAGTTCGCCTTCCACATAGCAATTCTCAAAATGAATATTACCTGCGTCCTTTTGTATAAAAAAACCATGTCCGTAAGCTCTCATGATCAACCGTACATCATAAACTTTAGTATAACTTCCGGTTATCAGAAAACCACTCTGCTTTTTATGCCTGATTACATCAGGTCCACCTTTTCCAAAAAGGTCACCGTAACCATAAGGATACGAACCTTTCACCAGTATATTAAAATTCTTTATGGTATTTCCTTTTCCGGCTATTTCAAG
Organism: Pseudopedobacter saltans DSM 12145; assembly: GCF_000190735.1. Classification (GTDB taxonomy): domain Bacteria; phylum Bacteroidota; class Bacteroidia; order Sphingobacteriales; family Sphingobacteriaceae; genus Pseudopedobacter; species Pseudopedobacter saltans. The sequence continues at coordinate 4,529,074 of NC_015177.1, read as the reverse complement.
TACTGCACCTCCTGGTGATAACCCGTTTTCTGTTTCTGTAATTTCGAGGCCTTCAAAAACATTATCATTGCCTTTTATTATAATTTCGTTGGTGTGGATGGGAAATTTTAATTGCTCCCTCAAACGGGTATCTATAATCAGTTTTACGCCTTTCAAAACAAATGTGTTGTTATTACCGCGAAAGGTAAAATAAGGATAGTCTTTTCTGGTAATTTTGGCTGTTATGGAATCTGCATTCAGATAATCTGACAAATTATAAATACCAGACTTCAGCACTATTGTCTGATTATCTTCTTGTGCATATTTATTCAGTTCAGCCAAGCTGGATATTTTAACGTTATTAGCTTGTGCTACTGTAATAGCAAACAAGACTAAAAATAAAATGAATAGCTTTCTCATATATTAATTGCATATTGTTATTTAACTACAGATTGTACAAAGAAAAATATGCCTTCTCTTTCTTTATAGCTTTCGCCTTCCGCTTTAAGCCCTAGGCTTATTTATGTATATAAAAACTTCTTTCTACCGGAGTAGCCTGTTGTATTTTTTGCTTCTCATTGTTTACGCCTATCTGCCATGCCACTACAGTTACTTTTACAGGAAACTTAGCTGATAGCGGTATCTTGGTAAATATTAATTCACTGTTATCTATATAAACAGGACCTTCTTTCACATAGAAAGACACCTTTAAACCGGCATCAGAAACTGCATGTAAGCGCAATTTCTTAACACCTATTTGCTGATCTTTCATAGGAGAGAAGTCAATTGTCTGAGATTTCCCTTCTGTATTCTTAGGTATAGTAAGTAAGGCTTGCTGAACTGCGCTTTTGTAGCGGGAATCGCCATTGTTTGATGCCAGTAGCCAGATATCATTCGACCTCTTGGGATTATTTAAGCCAATTCTGGTATGTGCTATCCGAAAAGTGGTATTATCTATCTTTTTCACCGGCCCACAGATTCTATCGATACGGATTTTATTGGATGCATGCCTTGTTGTCGGCTTTGCTCTCGAACTATCTGCAAAAAAGCTTCTTACATTAAAGGTTACACCATCTGCCTGAGATTGCCAAAGCAAATGGTAATTGGCATGTGTTTTCTTTGGAGTTACGACAAGGCCATTTTGTATATAGCCCAGATATTGTTGTTCCTTTCCTGCCTGTCTTTTGTAAACACGCTCGATGTATTTTACTAATTCAGCATCAAAACACCAGGATGCTGTGGAACGGTTACCTTTAAATTCAACATACTTTGCTGGATAAACTGGGGCAAAATTGTCTTTTTTCCAACTTTCCATTAACCAACCTGATTTGACATCAACAGGCTTTAAAGCATCAGAACCTTCTACGAATCGGTGTTCCTTTGCTTTTTTAATAAACAAATTCAGCAAACCTATTAATTGTTCAGAGGAATCAAAATGCCCTCTACCGGCGTCTGCATACCAGGTAATGGGTGAATTGGGATGTTGTTCTATATATTTGAAACCCGGAGTTATTCTGTCCTGCCACCATTCATACTCTCCCATTACCATTAGTCCGGGAATGCCATCTATATTTTTATCCTTCCAGTTTACATTAGCTCTCCCATAACCAGTTAAATTTGTTGATGGGGCATCTCCTTTTAAGGAAATTACAGCCAATGTCCTTTCTTTATTAGCTAATGCAAAATTCCATGGATAGGTTGCCATTGCAGAATGTCCCATTGGAATAATCGGAATGTGTTTCAATTCTTTATATCCTGATTTATCCGCTAACTCATCCAGTATTCTGTTTACGGCTGCATTATCTTGTTCTTGTTGAGCAAAACTTTGTGAAATATTATCGGTAAGCCATATTTCTCCTATGCCGAGTTGCATCATCTGTTTTCGGAATTTTGGATGTTCCAGAATCCCCTCCTCAATCATATTATGCTGTACCAATATAACCGCATTCAGCTTCTTACACTTTTCAGGAATCCATAAAAAAGCATTTGCATAATCGCTCTTTATCTTGCCTTGTTCATCACGCATAGGCACACGCCATTGCCAAACAGACTGGCCAAATAGATAATTAACGAATGTGAGCGACAAAAGCAAAAACACCTTTACTATCTTAAAACAAGCCAGCCGATGGAAAACAAGGATTTTCATGTACTACAGCTTTATCAATTTATAGTCTGCAGGTTCCATTTTAACTTTTCGTTTTTTAGCCGTGGTAATTAGTACAGGCTGGTCACTTGTAAAATAATATTCTCCATTATTACAGCTCAATACCACGTTGGCTTTCTCGGCGCTTTCTATGGTAAAACCTTTAGCGCTTATCTTTTGCCCATTGCCCAAAAACAGGGTAAAATCTTTACCAACCTCACTCACAACGCCGTAAGTTCCATCCACTGTCATTCCCCGGTATTGCACCGCCCCATCTTTTACAGATGAGAAAATATAATCAGTACGACCCGATTTGCTTTTTACTATCAGCCCTACAAAATCGGGAGAGGCTTGCTGTACTTCAAATGAAGAGATAGACTCGATAGACTTCCCTTCTTTTTCTGTACTTGGTTCATATACCGATACAAACGGATGGTTCCATGCTTCGCCATGCTGACGGGCAGAAATAGTTAATGCAGGAGACTTATCTACCGCATAAGGAAAATCCGCATTGCTTCTGAAAGATTTTACAGGCGGCGACTTAATGGTAAATACCTCACGGCCTTCGTATCCTTTCATCCATAAATTCATGTATACGTGGTTGCTGTCTGGCATTGCCATTTTCCAAGTAGCGGTATAATTACCATTTGTTTTGGCCGAACGCTTATCCCACATATAATCCAGCGCAAATAAATGTCCGCCTGCGAAAGCCATTTCTTCACTGGGTTTCAGGTCCAGATTATTTCCATTGGCATCTTTTACCCATAGCTGCTGACCAAGATTGTGGTAAAAATAGTCGTGAAACTTATCTCCCTGCCGCTGTTTTTTTGAACGGAAAATATCTACATAATACCCTGTGGTTTCGCCTGTGCTCACAATACTTAAGAAACGGTTTTGATCACTACGGCTTTCGGGTTCCAAAAAGTAAACGCTCGAATAAGTAATATCCGGGTAATAACCATCTTTTTTACCCGAAACGGGATAATGCGCCAGTAAGTCAAAGGGGTGATTACTCAGCATTTCAGGATATTTGGAAATCCCATCCACCATTACCGTATTGTGTGCCGGAAACTGCGAATAAAATTCCAAATAAGGTTTCTCGAAGTATGATGAACCTATTCCCAAATCGGGCCCCAATATGTAACCCTTACCATAAAGCTCTATAGCAACACCATTGGAATGTGCGTGATTTCCGTAAGAGGCATACTGAGAAATCATCAAACCGCTTTCTTTACTATCATACTTATTGCGCTGAACCAGCCAGCTTACATTGGGCGCATAAAAAGTTGGCGTTACATAATCCGAAAGTTTGGCTTTCTCAATATTGCTTTTTACCTGCAGTGGCTTTTGTGTAAAGAAAGAAGACACCTGAACTGCAGGTTTAGCTTGTTGGGTAATGGCAGACGCATTACGATTTAACAACTTGTACATTGCAGTATACGTAGCTTCATTTTCTTTATTACTGTATTTCTGCGCCATACGAATCATATCCTTAATGGCATCCGTATTCAATTCGCCATAATAACTATCACCAAAAGCAGTAATCATTCCGTTAGGAAACAAATACTGTGGCAATACCTTCACCGCCTTATGCATCACAGGAGTATATGGCAACAAATTTTGGTTAAAGGTATTGTCATAATTCTGAATAAAGTGCATAAACTCTTTGGTCACACTGTGTGCATAGCCAGGGCTTTCGTTCCACACCCCGGTTTCAAAATCATATCCATATTTCATCAATCGGGGTATAGCCCATTGACGCGGAGCAGATACATTTAATATATGGTTGATATAGTACTCCCTACCTTTTTGGTCGGCATAAGATTTACTATCTTCTAAAATCATCGCTACGGGTAAAATAATATTTGCCTGATGCAAATTCCAGTTATTGTGCGGCACACCATCCAGAATGGTAACATCTATCCACTTTTTGAATGTTTCTTCAAATACAGCAATTTTAGCCAGATCTTTTTTCCTGATGTACTCATATAAGAAATCATAATATGCGGCTAAATCAGGCAATATAGCTTCCTGTATCACTTCGAATGTCGACATTCCGGCCAGGGTATGAGCATGTCCATTTCCTAAATCGTAGGGCCTGTTACGATAATACATCCCAGTCATATAGGTATTAAACACGTCATAAGCGAATTTTCCGTATTTTTCATTTCCGGTCAACCAGTAGATAAAAGCACCATCACGCCCCAATCGCAAAATTTCATTGTTGACACTCTCAATATTCATTCCCGATACATTGGATTGGTCTACCCACTCCAATGGATTTCCTGCCTTAGCCGTATTGTGGAAATATACGCCCTTCGTATCATCCATATAAGGGATAATATCTTCCAGTTTAGGCCTTTTAATAGGCGAGCTTACTCCTCTGGTGCTTCCAAAACGTACGGTTGGTACCGGTGCTTCACCATCGGCCCGGGTGTATACACCTCCATTGATATATACATTGGTAGCTTTGCTTTTCCAGTACATCATTAGTCTGGATAGTAACCAATCCGGCTGCTTTTGAGTTTTGGCCACATAGGGGTCTATGCGTTTATAGATACCGTCCAGCACTTCTTTAGCCCAGGACTCATTTTCTACCAATTTTTGAAGAACAGGTTTTTGGTCCGGACCAGTTAACAATCTTGGATGTGTCTGTGGTAAGTTTTTAGGCAAAGGAATATTAACCTCCTGCGCATTGACAATAAATGGAAACAACAAACTTATCAGCAAAATTATTTTTCTCATAACCATGTATCTTTATTTCAGTATAGGATCAACGTTCAGCATTTTTAATTAAATCCCAATAAACCACATAACGTTGATGATGTATGCGGCTAATAGGAGCTAATTCCACACCTTCTTCAGCTTTAAACACCAAGGGGTTACCAATCACTGGTTGAATTGATTTATTCAAATTGCTTTTATCTATGCGAATAGCTGTTTTTAAATTTAATGGTACTTTATAGTCGTAAGTATAGTAGTCATTATATGCAGTCGGGTCAGAAAACGGTGCCGGTTGCTGCATACCTTCAGTTCCCATCATACCTGCCAGTACCAATGGCCCATACATTACAGCAGCTTTGTCTACATTATCGTTAGCTTCTGCCAAATGCAGGCTCATCGGATATTTTATTATTATTTGGTCTCCGTTTTTCCAAGTTCTGTCTATCACGATATAACTTGATGGCACTTGCTTCACCTTTACGGCTTTTCCATTTATTTTTACCTGTACTCCGGAAGCCCAGTAAGGATAACGTAAATTCAGTGCAAATTTTTGGCTTTTTGCTGTCTGCACCGTTAGTTTTACTAAATCGCTTTCGGGAAATACTGTCTCCTGCTTTAGTTTTACACCTTTCTCATTCCACGTTAATTCAGAAGGGATAAACAAGTTCACGTAAAGGTTCGTGTTATTATGGTAATAAATAGCTTCGCCATATTTAGCATGGTTTTCAAAACCTGTACCTACACAGCACCAAAAAGAGTTCTCGGCAGTGCTGTATACTTTATACGAACCAGGCAATAGAGGTAGAAAATAGGCTACCATTCCTGTTTGCGGATCTTGTTGCCCCAGAATATGGTTGTATAGTGCCCGCTCGTAAAAGTCTGCATATTTTGGGTTGGCATCCCAGCTAAACAAATGACGTGTCAGTTTTAGCATATTATTGGAATTACATGTCTCCTGTGTATATCCCGTTAAGTTTTCTGATACTTTATCTGTATGGATGAATTTCTCTTTATGGCTGTTTCCTCCGGTACAGTAAGTTTGGTGATTAACTACTTCGTCCCAGAAAAAAGTGGCAACGTCTTTAGAGCGCTTATCGGCATTCAGTTCGTAGTTACGGGCTTCGCCTATCAATTTTGGGATAAAAGTATTGGCATGTTTAAAATAAAGATCGCTTTTACGTTCTGCCAAAGGATCAAGCACCGCGTTATGGTAGAAAAACTCGGCCAGTTTCAGATGCTCCGGATTACCCGTAATGGCATACAAATTATAAAAAGCTTCGTTAGTACCACCAAATTCGTTGCGCAGCATGGTAGCCCTTTGCTCTTCGGTTAAAGGCATTAATTTTTGATAAGCCCACGAAGCTGCTTTTGTCATTATATCCAACGCCTTCTCATTTCCACAATAGAGGTATTGATCTATTAAACCTGCATAAATTTTATGTAAGGTATACCATGGTGCCCAAATGCTCTGCCCGGCAATATTTCTATTGATAAAATTTTCCGGGAAAGCACTAATAAATCCATTTTGGCCCACTTTGGTTAATGCATATTGTACCTCGGCTAAGCCGTTTACAATACTATCCGATTTAATCTTGTAGCGCTCATCTCCGGTAGAAGCGTACAAGTAAGACAAAGCCGACATAATATGCCCCGTAGTATGGCCTCTAAGGTCACAGTCCAAAGATTCCCAGCCACCAAGCTTTTTTATGGTCATATAGCCCCCTTCCTTACTGGAGAATACTCCTGCTGTATTTCTAAAGCTATGCAATAATCTATTTACATCCAGCGACATCAACCATTTGGAATCTCTTTCCATATTGTCCCTGAATGCCGAAGGAAGCAAACGCACATCTTTTAAATCGAAACTATATACTTTTACGTCTCCCCGTAAGTGTTTTGTGATTTTATTTCTGTGTTGCCCCGGATAGACCGATTGTGCAAACATAGCTATTGGAAACAGCGATAAAATCAGTACAGTAGCAGAAATCTTTCTCATTTTTCTTTTCAATTTTAATCTATCCTAATAACCACAAACAGTACTTACTTCACACTAAATCCCGATTCATCGGGAAGCGGAAGCAGTAATTTATATGTTTGTATTTATGGACTATTGTTTATGGCCAATCAGGCTTCGCATATCCTTCTTCCGACTTATTAAAACTCTAAAATTTATTATTTAAAAAACTCACTAAACTTTTTGTAAAACCTTCTGGATTTTCCAGATTACTCATATGCCCGGCACCTTTTATAGCAACTTGTTTTGCTCCGGGAATTAATGGCAACAATTCATTTTGACGATGTAAATCGGCATCTCCAGTCAATACCATTACCGGAATATTTACTTTCATAGTCCTCAGTTTCTCCTTTACAGATTTGCCTAGTACTAATCTTGGTTCTGCGTGTGATAGCTGCCAGGCGTCCCATTTATAAATGGCTTCCCAAACCGGCTTTTTTATGGCATACAAAGGTTTGCCATCCCTTGTTGTTAGCGCATTAAACCATTTTTTCTTGTTCTGGTGTATACCTTCTTTTTGATATTGTTTAATCTCAGATTTCCTTTTGGAAAGCGCTGTCGCTGTCCAGGGTTCATCCGGTCCCGGCACATTAAAGATATCTCCGCTTGCCATCGTTGCAGACAGCATTCTATTCTGATGTAGCGCTAAAAAATCAGTAGTCACAAAACCTCCTAAAGACAGACCTGCGATATGCGCTTTTTCAATTTTTAGAGCATCCATTAATTTCAACAGATCTTCTGCATGCAGAAATTCCTTTCCTTCCTGTGGCATATCCGAACGTCCATAACCACGCAGATCATAACGGATTACCTGATATTTTAAAGCTAAAACAGCTATTTGGGGATCCCACATCTGATGATCGAAAGAATGCCCATGCAGTAATATTAATGGGTCTCCTCTTCCGCTGATTTCATAATACAGTTTCGTATTCTGTTCAACTTTCACATAACCTGTCTTTACTTTCTTTTGGCTGTGCTTATGCAAAATATCCCTTACCAGATAAGTCAAAACCGGACTTGCATAAAAGGCATTGAAACCATTTTTATTTTCTTTAACCCTGGCTAATAGAAATCCATAGGTATTTGTTGTTTTATCTATCCACGGATAAGCGCCCGCCCAGCTTGGACTGCTTAACAATATGGCACTACCTGTTTCATTTACCTCTTCGCGCCACATACCCAAACCATATATTCCATGATGGTAAGCAACTCTTACTTCTTCGGGGAATTCATGCGGCTTTACTTTCGCGTCCAGTACCTGATCAGCAGCAATTTCGTCTATGGCTTTTTGAGAAAGTATTCTTTCCCCCTCAAAAATGCCATTATTGGCGAACATTTTCAGAAAGTTAAAATAGTCTCTTAGACTTGTTCTCGCCCCACCGCCCAACATGGGATTATGACCGGGAGTCTCATCTACAGGTGTAAAAGCAGTGTGCTTCATATTCAATGGCTTTGCTATTTTCTCACGAAACAGCTGCTCCCAATTTTTCCCTGTTGCCAGTTCTGCCATACGACCGGCCACCTGCATAGACAGACCGCCATATTGAAATTTTGTCCCCGGTAAGGTATCGGCAGGCAAGGCAACAATATGTCTTACGGATTCTTCCAGCGTCTGATAGTTATCGGGCCGCTCTCCTTTTGGCTGGTAATCCGGGTAACCTGCCGTATGCGAGAAAAGTTGCCTTAAGGTAGCTTTTCCTTTGCTATCGGTAAATTGGGGTAACCATTTTTTTACTTTATCATCCCAGGAAAGTTTTCCTTCGTCTACCACCGCAGCAATGGTTGCGGCAGCAAGCCATTTTCCGGCAGAAGCTACATAAGCTTCCGTTTCCGGCTGATAGTTACCAAAATACTTTTCGTAGATAATATTATTGTCCTGTGCAATTATCAGCGACGTACCTTCGTAATAACCAGAATCTACCCAAGCCTGTACTTTTCTGTCAAGCAGAGTAAAATCACAGTTGTTTTTCTGAGCCTTTACGATACTCTCATTCATCAACAACGACGCTAAAAGAATAATATGTAATCTTATTAAACTCATTTATTTTTAAAGTCTTACATCAATTCTAGTTTGCTTCCTGTTTTTTGTCTTTTTCCGCTCCGATTTTGCCTTCTATCCGTAGAAGTTAAACTAACTTCAAAGAGAATATTATCGTTGAACCTTATAAAACCTCGCTCCAAACAGGAAGATGATCAGGTAACAAACTATTGGCAAATAGTAAGCATGTGCAACATCATGGTTTGCTATGGTTCCCATAATCAGCGGAAAAAATGCTCCGCCTACAACTCCCATCGAAATAAAGGATGAAGCCTGTTGCGTATGTTTTCCTAAGTTTTTTAAACCGAGGCTAAAAATAGTTGGGAACATGATACTAAAGAAGAAGTTAATCATCAACAAAGCGATGTAAGATGCCCAACCCCAACCTTGTGCCACTAATATGCAGGAAACAATACTTCCCAAAGCGAAAGCTGCTAACAGCTTATTTGGTTCTATATACTTCATTAAGAAAGTGCCCACAAAACGGCCAATCATCATAAAAACCATAAACAGTACCATGTAATTGGCTGCTTTTGAATCTGTAAACCCCATTACTTCTACACCATAATTGATGAAATAAGCCCAGGTTCCGGCTTGTGCAGCTACATTAAAAAACTGTGAAACTACTGCCCAGACGAAATGTTTATGCTGAAATAACTTCTTTCCCGGGGCTAAATCAACATTAACCGCTTCCGGTTCATCTGCATCGGTAGCTGTATGTGGGTCTATCAATGCAGGAATTTTGACAAAAGCAAATGAGATTGCAATCAACAGTATAAAAACGCCAATATACATATACAGGTTCTTCACCGAATCTAAACTATTTGTAACTTCATGCGAAGACGCCCTTAGCAAAAAGTACGACCCCAGCACAGGACCTATAATGGTTCCTACCGCGTTAAAGGACTGCGCAAAATTCATCCGCTGGTCGCTGGTTCGCTGGTCTCCCAAAGATGCTACAAACGGATGCGCCACGGTTTCCAATGTTGCCATCCCGCATCCCAGAATAAACAAAGCGATCCTGAAAAAGCCAAAAGATTCTGCATTGGCTGCAGGTACAAATAAAAATGTGCCTCCTGCAAACAGAGAAAGGCCCAGCAATACTCCTAATTTATAACCGAAGCGCTTCATAAACAGTCCTGCTGGAATACTCATAACGAAATATGCGCCAAATACTGATAGTTGTATTAAGCCCGACTGAGATTTACTAACATGCAGTACGTTTTGAAAATGCTTATTCAAAACATCGCTCATAGAGTGGGCAACTCCCCAAAGCATAAATAAAGAGGTAACGAATACAAACGTTACTAAAAATTTCTTTTCTGTAAAATTGGCCTTTTGTGACATGCGCTTATAGTGGTTTATTGTTGAGTTTTGATAAATTTAACATCTTCTACGTGATGATCTATAAAAATTCTTCCCATATCACCCGTTTTATACCATTTAGGTTTATCGGGCATATCGTCATAAATTAATTTGCCGTTTATTTTCAAATTTTCGAAAGTCACGTTTTTGACTTTTCTGTGCTCATCATATCCCGATATCATAGATAACTCGGCATTTTTTCCATTATAGCTGATATTCTTAAAATAAATATCTTCTATGCCTTTGCCCGGGGCTGCACAATATTTTTCATTATAAAAGACACGCAGATTTACCAGTTGCCCTTGTCTGAAATCTTCTATCCTGATGTCCTCAAACCGAACGTTGCGTATTAGATTATTATCGCCTGCATTGATACTTAAACAGCCCTGATAATCTATCTGCACTTCTTGATGGTCCAGAATATCTATATTTTTATAGGTTAGGTTTTCTATAATATCAGGATTATCCGCGTTACCATGAATCCCTATAAAAATAGGATGAGCAACATCTGCCCAGAGTGTGGAATTTTGCATGCTTATGTTTTTAGCTCCGCCGGTAAATCCTTTTCGGGTTGCATATACGGTGGTACAGTCATCCGAATTTCTGCAAAATACTCCATCATAAAAAACGTTCTTACTAGCAAATACATTCATCCCATCTCCCCAGCCATAATAGCTGATGCTTTTTACATTGCGGATGGTTACATTGTCTGATCCTCCGGTTGCACATTGTGTAGTAAAAATCCCCTCTACCAGAACATTTTTAGAGTTAGCTATATGAACACCCATCTTCACCGTATGCTCTACCATTCCCCTGCCAATAATCTTCACATCTTTTGCATCATGTACCAAAAGTTGTCCTCTTAAAATAGCATCGCCTGCTATATAAACTGTCTTCCCCGAAGGGACATTAAACACTTTGTCTTTAAACTCATGAATACCGGTCCCAAAGTAAATGACGTTGGGGTCTGTTTTTTTGGGTACGCTTTCCAAAATAGGATTGGCAAATAAATGGAGATTATGAAAAATGTCTCCGTTTACCTCTACTGAAAGATTACGGGGCTGGTTCAGTTTAAACGTTAAGGTATTGCCGTTGATTTCCGGCTCTATTCCATAAGAAAGTGGCCTTATCCTGGCTGTACTAATATCTCCTTTATTAAAGATTACCGAAACTTCTACACTTCCTGAAAAATCAAAGTAGGCCATGGAAGCATCTTTAACCTGATGTTTGGTATCCTTTACTTCGTCTACTTTAATCAGATGATTGGGAATAGCTTTCCACTCCCTGCCTTCCTGTCTTACTTTTACCAAAAAATCTGTATTCAGCAAAGCTCCTGCAGGTGAATTGTAAACTGTTAGCTTATCAGCCGCATAACCAGTAGATAAACAGTAAAAAAAGACAACAAAAAAAGCAGCTACAGTATTTTTCATATTGTAAAATATATTCTATATCACATCAAATAGTGGGGCAAACAAATAGGCACTACCCACAATAGCTGATTGTTCGCCTAGTTTGGCTAAATAAAACTGAGGAAATATACCTTCTTGATTCAGTTGATACTGGGTACGCGGCAAAAAGAATTCCTGTGCCTTAGAAATATTCCCCCCAAGAATAATATGAACAGCGTCAATTTCTTTTATCTGTTTGCCAAGCACCTCCGCTAAATTATCAGCAAATTCATTAAATAGCTGTAAGGCTGTGTCATCACCTTCCTGAGCCAGCTGGCTGATTTGCTGCACATTGTTAAATTGCCCCGTTTTTGTTCCATACATATTACGAAACCACCTTGTGGTCAAATAATCATCGGCAATAGTCTCTTTGAAAGGCAAGAGACCAATACCCAAATCTCTGGTATCTCCCTGGTAACTATAAGCAGATCCAAATCCGGTTCCTAAAGTAAAGCCTAAAATCTTATCTGTGATATCAAAATCTCCAACAGCTACTTCTCCATGTAAAAATGCTTCAGCATCATTACGAAATAAAATCTGGTCGTCCTGAATATTAAAACAGTCGGCAAGTTCCTTTTTGATATTCATTCCATACAAACTTTCATATTTATCTACCCCTTTGATCAAACTTATTCCATTCTCGTAATTAAAAGGCCCCGGCATCGCAAAAGCTATTCGCTTTATACTACATCCTCCAATCATAGAGGTATCTTTAATTACGGCTTTCCATACCGATAAAATTTCAGCTGCACTCCCTTTACTATCTACCGCTTTTCTAACTGTAGTTCCCTCAATCAAACTTCTGCTGTTAATATCAACTAATGCCGCGGTGATATGCGACCCGCCAACATCAACCCCTACAACAATATTCTTGTTATCCATTATATTATAATCGTATCTGCTAATTATAGATTTTTACCTAAGCCAATTCCCTGCTGTAATTTTTTCAGCCTTACTAGCGCTTCTATATAGTAATAATCGCCATAATTGATAGAAGTATCTACTTCCGTTCCGTTTGGTTTATGACCTGTTACATGGGTAATGAAAGCCGAATTTTTATCCCTGCTTTGATATTCAGCAGAAGATAAACTGGTAATCATCTTTTCTGCAACCTCCCGATAATGTCTCGCTTTATTCTGATCTTTTACAAAAGTAGAGAGTTCCAATAAACCAGAAGCTACCACCCCGGCTGCTGAAGCATCTTTAGGAGCGTTTGGAATATCGGGAGCATTAAAATCCCAGTAAGGAATCAAATCCTTCGGTAATTTCTCCAGATAAACATCAGTGACTTTCTGTGCAAAATCTAAAAATCTCTGGTCTTTAGTTTCCCGATAAACCATGGTATAACCATAAATAGCCCAGGATTGCCCCCTCGCCCACATGGTCTCATCTGCATATCCCTGATGGGTAACCTGTTTAATTCTTTCCCCTGAATCCTTATCGTAAACCACTACATGATAAGAGGTGTAGTCATTCCTAAAATGATTCTTCATTGTGGTCTCCGCATGTCGAACTGCTATATCGTACAGATTTTTTGTTCCTCCATTTTTTGACGCCCAGAATAACAGCTCCAGATTAATCATATTATCTATAATGGTATTGTGTTGCGGCCATTCCATATTTGGTACCGAACGTGGCCACGACAGTATTGTTCCTACTTTCGGATTATATAAAGTGGCTAACGTATCTGCGGTACGCAACACCACTTCTTTATATTCTTCATCACCGGTCAACTTATAAGCATGACCATAAGAATTAAAAATCTGAAATCCCAAATCGTGATCAAATGCCGGCTCTATAGAAAGATTATAAAGTTCGGAAGTAAACCTTTCGGCCTCTTGCTTTAAAGAATCATTTTTAGTGGCTTCATACAAATACCATAAAGTACCCGGCCAAAAACCACTGGTCCAATCTTTATAATTTACATAACGCCAATTACCTTCGTCATCTTTGATATTTCTTGGAATATTTGGCGTATCTAGTGGAATAGAAGCCAATGTCTTGAAAACCTGCTTTTCACAGTACACTATATTTTCATCTGTACTAAACTGTTTATCAGATGAGCAAGCAAACAGCAATAGCACTAAACAAACCGAACAACTTAAAACAAACAAGGTATTTACCCGTCTTACCAACAAATTAACTGGCTTCTGCCTATAATACAGAAGACCAGCCTTATTATAATAAACCAACCGATTATTTAACATGTATATAATTGTATATTTCAAATATAATAAAAACTAAATCGGTTTAGTGAATTGTGTCAACTTTTATCATTTTTAAATATTTTTATCCAGTTTATTACAACTTTACAAAGTTTTAGAATATAAATTAGAAAAATAACAAAAACTAAACTTACCGACTAAAAGAATAAAAATGATATAAATTCTAAAAACAGCTAAACGCTCACTCCAAACAAAAAAAGGTAAACTGTCCGGCTAATACCATACATGTTTACCTTCTCCTTGAATCAGCTTTTTATTTAATTACCACTTTATGTTGCTGATTATTTACTAATAAAACATAAACACCCGCAGCAAGATTATTTTTCAGTTTTACAGTATAATTATTGCCCTCTAGTGCTGTAATATTATCCCTAAGCACCTTTTTACCTGTTACATCCAATAACTGCACCTCCAAAGTCGGTAGTTTTGAATTGTAAGTAAAAATAAGCTCACTACCTATAATCGGCTGAGGGAACACTTTAAGATTACTTTCATTACTTAAAGCTACATTTACAGACTGAATTCCAAGCTCTATCCTCGTACCGTCTTTGTCTACTTGAGCCAATCGATAATAATTAACTCCTGCAGCTGCATTATTATCTATGATGCTGTAACTTAATGATCCCGTACCTTTAGAAGGTATTTTTGCTATCCGCATAAATTCTCCGTTTGCCTGTTTGCGTTCTACGGTAAAATAATCATTATTATATTCTGATTCTACAGTCCAATTTACCGCGACATTACCATTATTTTGTAATTGTACTTTATAGTTTGACAAAGAAACCGGTAGTGTTTCACCTCCCTCAATATATGCCTGTAACGCCTCCACAGATGGAAAAGTTTTTATCCAAAGTACATCTATTAAGTTCATACCATTTGCCTTTTCTGTTGCTGACATCTTAATATCCGCTACTTTTATGGTAATTCTACCTAACTGAATAGAATCTGTTATAAATTGATCTGTACCCGTAGGCAATGTTGCTGCATGACCTGTTAAAGCGTAGACATTATTACTTCCATTGGCCCTTAATAAACCTGTAGCCATATTCCAATAAGAAACGGTATAATCATCTACTGTTAATCGGGTATCATTATTACTTCCTCTTTTGTAATCTCCTTTATCGGTATCAAAAGTAATTCCCGGGTTGCTGGTTACCGTACCTAATGATGTATCGTCAAAGGTTACACTACGAGAAACAGGTCTTTTCCATTTAATAGCAACCACAGGATACTGTTTATAAATTGTTATTTCCGGGTTCAGCGCATTACCTGCTAATGGTGTAACGCGTATATCGGATCTGTAATTGGTATTTTCGGCGTTATTTGCCTGTCCCTGCTTAATTATCATTCTGACAGGATTCAAACTGCTATTAATAGCCAATGATGAATAACTCTGTCCCGGATCTACTTGCCAGCTATAAAGATTTCCAGTTCTGAAATCGTGATTTAACGCTTTTTCTGTTTGTGCATCTACCCCAAAAGCTAAACCCACCACCAATGCAACTGTTAAATTTAATTTAGTAAAAATGTGCATAATTGATTTAATTTATAATGATCACCTGCTCTTAACCAACTAAAAATGAGTGAAGACAATTATATTTTTGATACATAGGGAATTCCTCTATCAATTAGTATTTATAAGAATATGTATGGGATTAATAGAGAATAATATGATCTTAAAATAAAGGGCATGATCTATTTCATGCCCTTATTCCTTTATTACTTAGAAAACAATAAAGTACCGAATCCTAATTGATCATATCCTCCACTGTTAGGACCATAATGACTCCCCCCTCCTTCAGGACGGACTTTTTCAGCAAACATTTTGGAATATTTAGCTTCTATACCTTTTACTTTCGCATAATGATTATATACCAGTTCCCAACACGGCCTCAACTCACCTCTTCCTACGGCTGATACGGTTGTTAAGGTCTCGGAAGCCGAACAATTGACATTATATTTCCTTATATATTCCGTAAAAGGGACATTATAAAGAAATATACCCGATGCATCGGAATAATTGTACTTAGCTGTATACTCACACAAAGCTAAGAATTTGTTATCTTTATAGGCAAAAAGGTCCTCACCAACATTATAGGCCATTTGACAAAAAGAGCCCAACAGGGAAATCACCAGTGTTGCATGTCCCTGATCTCTTCCTGATTCCTGTCCTTGTCCCAAAACTTCGCCGTTTACTTTGTGTATGGCTGTCACTGCATTATCTATATTACCATTACCAATACCTTTCTTAAAATAATTAATGGCATAATTAACCTTACTCACATCATCTGTTAGTATTCCTATAGACAAAACGGAACACATATTTGCGGCATCCCAATTAGTCCAGTAATGGGAATTGCATGCTCCATTATGTCTCTCTAAAAAGTCCAAAGCCAATGGGTAAAAGACATCCAACATCCATTTTTTATAGGCTGTAAAATCTTCAATTTTCCAGCCACTGTAATTTCTTAATAGTTCTGCTGCATTGGCAAAAGTAAAACCATAAATACCAGAAGCTAAAAATTTATTACTATCGCCATTAATAGACTTACAAGTACCAGCCCAGGCATTTAAGATCTCCACACCTTTTGCTGCCCAACGGTCATCTCCTGTTAACTTCCATTTAATCCCCATTTGATATGCGGCATGCGAATCTCTAAAAGCATTTGCATAATTATCTGGGGACGGCTCTTCTGTAGAATTGCCCCCTCTGATTAATTTTATTGTAGGATTAGCTGTATAGCTTAGATTCAAATGTGTACTGGTGTTAAATTTGTCATATCCTTCTTTCCATGGTGACAGACCAGCATCCACTTTTATTTTCACAAAAGCAAGATCATCTGCAGTGTGCAGCATTCCAGGATGTACTATTTTAATAGCAGATACTGGAGGATTTGGATCTGGATTCGGTGTTTGGTCTCCTCCAGACTTTTTACATCCTATTGTTAAAGCGCCTGCCAGCAACAGGCTAAAACTTATCTTTGAAATTCCGCTTCTCATAACGCTATTTTTGAAGATGCCTCTGAAGATAGCATACAATTATTTTTCCTCAGAAAGCACCTTATAAATATTTTTATTGATTGATGTAAGCTTGTAAATCAGCAACCGTTTTAAATGATTTCACCCAATACACTTCGTAATGATTATCTCCATCTGCCAATACAAAATCAGCTATTTTCAATTGAAAAACCGTTAATGTTGTAGCTGTTAGTGTTGATAATTTAACAGCACTTGGTCCGAAAGTACCTGTACTTAGATCTGCATAGTGCACTTGTATTCCATCTTTTGCGGTTAAGGTTGTCAATTTATTATTTCCATTCAAATACGAACCATTATTGGTATCAAAAACTATATTTCCTGCTCCTATTGGTCTGTTAAATTTAAATGCTATAATTGGATAATTCCCTGCATGAAGAATCGCCCCTCCATTTCTCTGAAAATCTGCTCTGTATTTAATCGGAGGACCTACAGACTGGACCGCCATAGTAGCCTTGAACAACCCATCTGATATTACACTTGACGAATTTGCAGTAGCCACTTTCCACACTGAATTTGAAACTAAAAATGTGTCATTTATCTTACCAGCTTCAACGACTACCGTAATAGTAGCCTTAATATTAGAATCGTTTTTTGCAGATACTGTTATAGTAGCCCTTCCGTCTCCCATCCCTTTAACAATACCTGTATTAGATACCGAAGCTATCGCTGGATTATCAGAAGACCACACTAAAGATTGTGCTGTCGCATTAGATGGAGCAAGTGTTACCTCTATAGGCAATAACTGATCAATGGCTAAAGTTTCATTAATTACTGTACTAATGGCAATTCCAGTTAAAGGAATAACTTTTTTCACGGTTAATAATATGGTTCCTTTCTTTCCGCTGCCATCTGTCGCAGACGCAGTAATAGTTACCGTTCCTTCTTTTACACCTGTCACGTCACCCGTTTCCGAAACCACAGCTACAGAGTTATCACTGCTCGTCCATTTCAATGTTTTATAAGTAGCGTTTAATGGCGCAATAGCTGCGTTAAGTAATAAAGTTTCATTCTCAAACAACTGAGCACTTGCAGATGTCAATGTAATGCCTGTTATATAATCTATACTATTAATCACTCTCACGTCAATACTTGATGCTCTGGCACTACCGTCTGTAGATTTCACTGTAATTTTAGCTGCACCTAATGCCATTGCACTTACTCTTCCCTCTTGCGAAACCTTAGCTATGCTCTCGTCACTGCTACTCCATTCCAATTTCGAATTAGAAGGGCTTTCTGGCGCATAAACAACGGTCAACAAACTATCTTTCCCAATTAACAAAGGCAATTCTGTAGTTGTTTTTATTTGAATATTTGTTATAACAGTTCTTTCTACCGCGATTTGGTCTACTAAAGAATCACTACAAGAAAAGATTACCAAAGACGTCATAACAATCCCAAATAGCATTCCTTTTTCTTGTATATTTTTTATAAAATTTCTCATCTTAAAAGTTCGATTTAAATTTTGATTAAAGCTGCCTTACTTGAGGACAGATAAATTATTCCCATTCTGGATTTTGCTTTAAATTGGGATTCAGTTTTAACTGATCTGCTGGTATAGGATACAAATAATGCTTTTGCTCCCAAACCCGTCCAGATTCAATCACGATATCTCCCTCCGAATTTCTTGGACGCGAAATTGTACTCCAACCTGATGTTGTCTGATATTCTGTACCTGTCCATCGAATGCCTAATATATTCAGAGGCATTTCAGTTTCGGCAGTCTTCCATCGTTTTAAATCATCAATTCTAAAACCTTCATTAAATAACTCCACTGTACGTTCTCTTCTTATTTCAGTACGCATTTCTAAACTATTTGTATTTACAAAAGCGTTACTTAGTTTAGGCATTGCCATATTTACCCTATTTCTTACCAGATTCAATGATATATCCAAATCCGCATCCGAAATTGCATCGTCTCTTTCGTAAACAGCCTCAGCATAATTCAATAGAACTTCCGCATAACGAATAATTGGATAATCATAGCCTTCTGAACGGTCTGGAACTGCCCTTTCTGCTGCCCATTTTTGGTTATTATAACCACTGCCTCCTGCTCCTGGAATATAAGAAGTAAATGCGGCAGAAGCACGATCTGCTGCATCTCCCAACCAAGTTACTCTTGGGCTATTATTTCTCCAATATGCTCGCTTTGGTGGCATAAGGGTATATTTCATTCGATTGTCACGATTAGTATACTCAGAAACAATAGTAGCATATCCCTGAAATTGCGTATTTCCAGGATGATTTATAGGTAAGCCATTTTGTGTTAGATACATATTTGCAAACTTTTTACTGACAAATTGTACGTTTGCAAATGTTTCCTGAGTAATATTTTGTCCAATAGGATTCAATACCTCATCATGGCGATTAACAAAAATATACTCTTTGTTTTCTGATTTTTTGATACCCGCCGGATTAGATTTTGCATCTTCTAATATGAACAGATATTTTTGCGCAGAATCACCTAATACAGCGGGCTTAAACAATGTGTATTCATTGCTATTTATAACCTCTTTTGCTGAGTTCGCAGCAATATCCAATAAAATAATTGCTCTAGATGTATTACCTCTAAATTTTTGCCAAGTACCTTCAAACAAAGCCACCCTAGAAAGAAAGGCTTGTGCCGCCCCTCTGCTTACTCTTCCCGCATCAGATGCAGGTATAGCACTTTGTAATGGCAGGTTAGGTATAGCAGCCTGTAAATCTTCGATAATGAAATCAGCGACTTCTGCTCGAGAGTTTCTTCCCGAACTTAGTATAGGATCAGTTACATCTGTGATATTTTTTATAATCGGAGCATCTCCAAATAATTGAAGCAAATCAAAGTAAGTATATGCTCTAAAAAATCTGGCTTCTGCAACATATTGAGCTATTTCCTCTGGCTTATTATAAGCTTCAGCCTTCAAAATTAATGTATTTACGTCTCTAACCTTACTAAATGCTCCAGAAAAATTACCATCTGAAGCAGGAATAGAATTTGTTCCATTACTCCATACATTGGCACTTGTAGACGTCATTAAATCGGACCGTCTATCACTATGTGGAGAATCATAAACAGAACTACCAAAATCACGTCTCCAACCATAAAATTTATTTGCAAACAGTTTGAAATCGTTTGCTTTTTTCCAATAGTTCCCATCCGCAATTTGTGCTTTTGGATCCAAATCCAGAATGTTATTACAGCTGACCTGCAACATAGATGCCGTCACGAAAAATAAAGCTGTAAAGTATTTTTGATAATTTCTTTTCATAACCTTAATCTTAAAAAGTTGCATTAATACCTGCTGTGAACGACCTATTAAATGGGTAACGTCTCGCCGCGTCCACAGTTCTTGTCGCTTCTGGGTCCCACCCGTCATTAATATGGGTTACTTCCCACAAATCCTGGCCAGCAAGGTACACTCTTAATTTTGAAAAGCCTTTCAATTTACCGATTACCGTTTGAGGCAATGTATAACCAAGGACAATATTTTTTAATCTCAAATAATTACCATTTTCAACTGACCATGATGATGCCTGATAGTTATAAGTATTTATAGTTCCATTCGTAGAGTACTTAGGAAAATGTGCATTGGGGTTGTCTGGCGTCCAATGATTTCCCACGGATTGATTCGTTGTATTCAGATATACAGAACGAAATGGTTGTCTCCAGTTCACATCATCCCTAAAAGTCACTCGTTGACCTGCTCCTTGAAATATTACAGAGAAATCAAATCCTTTATACCCCACACCGGCGTTAAACGAATAAGATATCTTTGGATCATCAGTTCCTAAGTAAACCAGATCATCATAATTTAAGATTCCATCTCCACTTATATCTTCATACATATTATCACCCACTCTAATGGCACTACTTAAACCGATGCCATTGCCTACATTATATTTATCAAGATATTCCTGTCTTTGTTCTTCCGTCTGAATACGACCAGCATATTTTAAACCGAAAATAGAGTTCAAAGCATAGCTTTGTATCTCTCGAATTAGTCCCCCTGATGTTGCAAAGTTTTGTCCTCCGTAATCAACAATTTTGTTCTCTGCAAAAGTAAATACACCACCTAAGTTATAGTTAAATTCACCTATTTTATCTGACCAATTTAAAATAGCATCCCATCCATTAGACTTAAATTTTCCCATATTTATTTCAGGAGCATTTGCTCCCAACATTGCAGGATATTGCCCCTGAAGGAACATATTATTATTCCTTTTAATAAAACGTTCAAAAGTACCCGACAACTTGTTCTTGAACAGGGCAAAATCCAGCGCTAAATTATAGTTCTGAATTCTTTCCCAAGTACGATCATATGAGACTAATCTTCCATTAGTTGTCACGTAGCTTACTTTTGCTGATCCTAAATAAGCCCCAGTCCCAGTCGCTTGATTATATAATTGCTGACCATCATAAAGTGCGACTCCAGCCTGATTTCCAACTACCCCGTATGAAGCCCTTAACTTTAACTCATCAAATACACCAAAATCTTTTACCAAGTCTTCTTCAGATATTCTCCAACCTCCTGAAAAACCGTAGAATAAATTCCAACGATTTATCCTATCAAATCTTGATGAAGCGTCATAACGACCATTTGCTTCAAACAGGTATTTAGCTTTATAGTCATAAGTTAATCGTCCGAAATACGCCCCCAAAGCATATTGCTCTCTGGCCTTATCCATTGTGATCGTTCCTGTTCCATTAATAGCAGATAGGGAACTATTGATATCTGTTACTTTTGTTAAATAGTAATCATAATTCTTAAATTCGTATTGTCCACCCAACGTAGCTCCGATATTATGAGTTTGATTGAAATGCCTGTTGAACTGAAGAAAAATTGATCCTGAATAAAAGTCAGTCTTAGCCGTACTTTTTTGATAATAGCTATTCTGTTGTGTAGGATTATTTTGAACAAGCAAATCTCCTTTGTAGTTATACCACTCTATAGGATTTTGCTTCATATCTCTAATTGCCGTACTGGTATTATATCCAAGATTACTCACTAACTGCAGACCTTCTATTAGTTTAAAACGGAAAGTTTCACTTATGTTAGTAGACCCAACTTTAAGACGGTTATCTCCTCCTGCCTCAGCAAACCAATTTGGTGTATATTGCCCACCCCAAGCATATGGCTTACCCGTTAAAGTTGACACTGGAAAACCTGGCTGGGGATATCCCTGACCAAGAACATTACCAATCATCGTAGGCATTACCTGATCTTGCACATTGTAAGAAATAACAGATTCTATACTAAAGCGTTCGCTTACCTTAAAGTCGCTATTCAACCGAATATTATATCTATTATTATTGTTATTACCATAACGTAAAGTCCCGCCATCATATAAATAACCAAAAGAAAGTCTATAACCGCCTTTTTCACCTCTTCCAGAAATGCTCAAATCGTTTTGTGTCGAATTGGCTCCGCCCCATAAAATATCTGTCCAGTTATTATCTAAGAAAACAAAATCTTTCACGTCTAAAAAAGCTCCCGGAATAGGTGCATTAGCTAAATTTCTTGCATCTATATATCCACCTTTATTTGCCAGAGCTAAATTTGCATAGCGTATCCAAACATCATCAGCTCCATAACCATCATTTGTTCTCGCTTCTACCACTCCGGCAGCCCATTCATCCATACTCATTAAACGTGGTTGCAAACCGGTTTCCTTCCTCGTATATAAAGTATTAAATTCTACTACTGCCTTACCTGCATTTGCCTTCTTAGTTGTTACCAATACTACCCCTCCTGCTGCCCGTGAACCATAAATCGCTGCCGACGCATCTTTAAGAAAAGATATATTATCAATATCAGACGGATTTAACAATCTCAACTCTCTAAAACTATCATACACAACACCATCAATAATAACCAGAGGTTCTGCGGTTGCCTTAGATATAGCCCCTCTTAAACTCATTGACCAAGATTCATCCCCCGGTGCTCCTGATGAACGTGTTATAATAACTCCAGGCACTTGTCCTTGCATTGCTTGTATAGGACTCGCTAAAGGGCCTTTGTCTTGAAAAGCTTTTGCATCGACTTTTGTCACAGAACCTGTCAAAGTTTCTTTCTTTTGAGTTCCATATCCCACAACTACAATCTCTTCCAACTGTTTATTATCCAGCTCTAATGCTATTTGCATGATATCAAAGAAATTTGCGGTAATTTCTTTTTTAAGATAACCGATGTAACTTATCTCTAACACAGCACCTGTTGCTGCATTTAATTGAAAATTGCCATCAGCATCTGTTTGCGTTCCGGCTGCAGAGTCTTTAATCTTTACCGCCGCGCCAATAATAGGCTGTTTGTCCTGGGCATCAACTATTTTACCTCTTACAACCTGTTGGGCATAGGATGCTGGCAAAACACACCCGAATACCAACAGCATAAGCGAAGCCAAGCTGACACCTTTTCGTAAAATGATTCTCATAATTTATTACTTAGATTTATTGGTTCTTAGAATATTAATTCTTCAACTATTTATTTTCTTAATCAAACTTAATAAAAACTAAACCGATTTAGTTGATTTTTTGCACTTTTTCTATTAATTCAATAGAATCAAAGAAAAATTACCATTTTGCTAACAATCACACATCTTTATTAAATTAATGTCAAAATCACAATTATTGCAATTTTTAATTAAAGCTATAAGTACTATAAAACTGTATTTCTCTTATATGACCTATAGCTTTTCTGATCTTTTTTTGTAGCCGGAACAAGATGAATCGCGCTACCTCCGCTTGCTTTTAAGGTAAATTGTAGCTGGACAGTTTTATCTACTATTAACCGCGTTACTTTAACTTTTGTGCGGGTATTTATATTTTCATCATCTGTATAGATATGGGCTACATATTTTTTACCAGCCTCTAAAAAGGTCAAGGGTGTAGTCACATTCCGGGCATCATTATTATTCAATGAACCTAAAAACCAGTCGTTTCCACTTCGGCGAGCTATGGTAACATATTCGCCTACATCCCCCGCTACTGCTTTAGTATCGTCCCAAACCGTTTTTACTTTATCAAAGAATTCTATTTCCGGTTCGCCTTGATAGGCCGAAGGATGGTCATACCAATATAAAAACTGTAAAGGACTGTAATATACTGCAGCCATGGCTAGCTGGTGAGCATGGGTAGTTTTTATCCTATTATTATAATAGCATATTGTATAATCTGCTGCTCCCGCTAGAAAACGTGTAAATGGCAGAATGGTATTATGTATTGCGTCAGGCATTTCTTCATTTCCCCGTACTCCTTCCTGTGTCATCAGATTCGGATATGTACGGCTGAATCCTGTAGGCCTATATTCATCATGTATGTCCACTAACATTTCATATTGTGCACATTTTTTAATGGCATCGTGTAACCAGGTTGACCAATGCTGGTTTCCTATTTGTACAAAACCAAATTTTATCCCTTTAATTCCCCATTTTTTATAAAGTGGCAATAATTCATCCAACTGTTGTACCAGTGCCCGTTGATTAACATATACTAATAAGCCTATTCCTTTCTTTGCTGCATAAGCAGTCAGCGCCGGAATATCAAAGTTTCTGTTCTCTGCGACAGAAGTAGCATCTGATTCCATTTTCATTTCCGGACCATACCAACCTGCATCAATATGAATATACTGCAAACCCCGTTCAGCTGCAAAATCAATACATTTAATAGCATCTTCCTGTGTTAACTTCGCCACACGAATAACCTTACCAGGCTTTATCCATGAGGTATTTTTTATTTTATTCGCAGGATTCAGATTCAGGATAATATCGTTATTCTCTATCAGCTCTGTGGCTTTTTCTGCTACCATAATCACCCGCCACGGCGTAGTGTAAGGAGTTATCACATCTACAGAGCTATATAAAGAAGCCTGCAAGGTATTTTGCTTCGTTTCATCCAGACGAAACTTCATACGGGAATAGTCTATCATTTCTGCTTCGGCTAAAGCTACTGTTAACCCATTTTTCAACTTTAATGTCAATGGTCTTTCACTTTCATCTTTCCAATTTTTTAAAGACTGCAATTCGTAAGGTCCCTGTGCCCAGCGTTCATAATAAGCCATTGTTTTTTCGGGGAAGGTAAACTGTGTTTGCTCTCCGGTGATGTGCAGGAATAGACCATTGGTTGCCTCGGGGAAGAAATAACGGAAAGCGACCCCCTCGTCATAGGCTCTCACGATGAAATCCATCATATAAAAGCGCCGTTTATCGTAACCTTCATCGATACCTCCGGTTTTCTCCTCGCCCTTCAAGAAATTCAGCGTTAACTCATTATAATGGTTACGTATGATACTTCGCTCGCCATATATAGGTTTCCAGGTTTCATTGAAAGTATGCGTTTTTTTACCTGTAAAGCTTAGGTTTGCTCCCCATATTTTAGCAGTATCATTGGGTATTCCCAATGCCGATTCAAACAATTGGTTTTTAATGAGCACCCCCAGTTCAGACTCTTCAATAACTGCTTTTCCGTTATAAGTAAGGGTATAATATAATTGTCTGGATTTGCCGGAAATTTCTTTCTGATATACTTCAAATTTGTATTTTCCATTAGGAGACACTAAACTTGAACGTGTAGATTCTACAATTGTCTGTGCATGTAGGTTTAAAGAAAATATAGCATACAAAAAACAGCCCAGCAGGTTTATTCTTTTCATCATTTAATTTAAATTATGAATTCTTATAATATTTAAGTCTATAACAAATGCTAATATATAAAAACTAAACCGATTTAATAAATATTTTAAAGATTCATTTTTTAGAATATCCTTTCCTATATAGTAGGAACAAAGCAACAACTAATATCACCAAAACCCAATAATCAATCTTTGTTTCCTTAACTCTAGTATTCACTTTGTGTTCACTATTAATCTGGTTCTTCTTTACAATCAAATCTTTTAAAAGTATTGCTTCTATTCCGGTTTTGCTGTTTTTCTGGCGCTGCCTATTTAATCCCTTCAACTTGTATCGCACTTTCAACATTCCTGGTCTGGGCAATAAGCCGCTATCCGGATGCCAATACCAAAGACTGTCGGCTATAATTTCCAATTGTGTAACTAGTTGTTGCTCCAATTCCTTATCCTCTCGCTCCTTTGCTATTCGTAGATGTTCCCTTAATACGTTACTTTGCTCTTCAAAACGAATATTCTCTTTACTCAAGGAATGAATTCTATGTTTAAAAGCATTACATGAAGTCAAAATTATCAGCAAGACTACCATTCCGGATCTCATAATCATGGCGAGCTCTCCTTTTTAGCCAACCAATCCGCATAACGATAAATTGTTTTGATATGTCTTCGCTTGCGGTACACTCCGTCTCCTTCACGACTACCAAATACATTTGTATTGCCTTCTATACTGACAATCCAATCGCCCTGCTGCTGTTCCACCAGCCCCGCATGGGCTATCCTCTTTTTATCTGGAAACCAGACACCTAATACATTTCCCGGTTTAATGGCTTTAGTAATTACCTTATTGACAAACAAAGCTGGTGACCAGGCCGTACAGGGTTCCTGATATCCTGCTTTTTTGAACACCCAGCTCATAAAGGAAGCACACCAGGGCTGTCCTTTCTTTAAGCCGGTTATTGCGAGGTATTCTTCTACCCTTTCACCGTCGTTGTTGCCGGTAATCTCACGTACACCCAGTTCGCCCCGGGCAATGGCTACTATTTTTTCCCGGTTGGCTTGCTCCTGTATTTTTAGCAAATTGCTGTTAGTCCGCCAATTGCTGCCAGGAGTAATAAAGCAAAAGAAAGCCAGTATAATATAATTTGCTGCCATAAATCCAATTCTTTAAAATGTTTAACCATATAAGTGATATCCGGTAAGCCCAGTCGTTCCCAACTGCTGTTGAAGAGTTTCCAGATCAATATCAGTAAGGTGATAAAAAACAGCAATGCCAATAGAAACAGATAAATTATACCCGGATCGGGCAATGCTGAAGTGCTGTCAAACCTATATATCCAATAAGGTAAGACCAGACTTAATATTATCAGCCCTAGCAATTGCTTAAATACAGGATGACTGTAAAAATAGAATGGTTTCGGTAATGCATACGCTATGCTTTTATTGTTTATGAATTTTGTAATCATGTTATTTAGTTCATTAGTTGTTAGTTTATTGGTAATGGGTACTAGTCATCCAGGCTTTGCCACTGTCCTACGGGTGCTTCGGGTCTACGGCGCAACTTGTATAGACGAATCCGATAATCTGCGCTGGTATCGGCATATGGTTCTGCCTCAGAGTATTTCCCGCAACAGTCAAGGAATAATGATAACAGCTCGTAACGTAGGTTTTTAACCTCATCATTGTTCAAGCCCTTTTTATTCAGCCCTTTAAATTGCAGACGGCTGCTTATTTTGTTCAAGAGTGATTCGAATTCGGTGATTTTAAGCAAATGCATATACAAGGCGTTGTACCAGCGTCTTAAGCTTTCAGTTTCCAAAAATCTCTTCAAAGCGGCATTGGTTTCCCTGATACTTCCTTTCGGAAGCACTGCTATTAACTTCTTTGCTTCCCTTAGGAATAATTTCATTAAATTGGTATAATTCACAATGCTATCTTGCATAATATTCTATTTAGTATTTTAATTTATTTAATTAGTTGACTAGAAATTGGAGAGGGTTTCTCCCTCTCCAATGTTTGTGGCTTTACGCAATTATCACACTTCCCGCGTGAACACTTGTCGCTACTTCCTTTTCATCTACCGAAGTCCAGCTGATGTATACTTCCGCAGTTTCGCCGCTGTACTCTGCCGGAAGATTATATACAAATGATTCGTTCTGCCTTTCGGCTGCTCCAATCATATAGGTAGCTTCTGCCAAAGCCGGTAAAAAGACCGCCACAATCAATTGATCTTCCGGTTTAGCCTTGGCTTGTCCGCTATTGTCCTGCCAGACGATGTTCAGTTCCGCTGGAGTTGCTGAGCTTACCGATAGTGATTTTGCGCCAACCAGATCGCCCCGGCTTAACAGTACCATACTATAGTCTATTTGCAGATTTGGAATTTGTCCGGTCAATGCATTTTTCAGGTTATAGCTGGAAGCACTGTTGTAACCCGTTCTCCCGATTGCATAGTTCTTGAAGCCTAGCTCCAGCAATGGCTTGACAGGTCTTAGGAAACCGGCAATCAGCGCAAAACGGGCCTGTTGTTCCAATTGCTTTTCACTAGCCCTGCTATTGCCACGTTTAGCAGCCAGACTTCGCATGTATTTAATACCGCGCCATGACGCACCTACTACTGTTCCCACCTTTCCCGAAAAGGCACCCAGAATGCCCTGTGAATATTTACCCATATCTTAAAAATTTAAAGGGTTTAACCATGTGCAAAAGCTTCTGTGATAGCGCTATCGGTCTTTTGTCTGAAGGCAAATGTAGAAGGCAAAAAACTCAAAAAAAAGCCTGGGAACCGCCCTTGCTGCATTTTGCCACTACCTGCCTGGCTTTGTTACAGTTTGCCACTTTTTCGCACTTTTCTTCGGGACCGCTTCGAGACTTCTTCGGGAAATACCCCCTGTTTCGCGAAGAAGACCCGAAGCAGAGTAAAAGCATACAGGGCATTTCTTGCTTAAAAGCTACTTTTGGAGAACTATTGAAATTTTGAAAAAGTACATCTATTTCATTAATTTCTCTACGTCCGATAGGTTAAAGTACATTTTACCACCAATCACTTTTTCAGATAATTTGTTGCTCTTACGCAGATTGTATAATGTACGCCCAGAAATTTTCAGTAGCTGAAGCACCTCTTGCTTATCCAAGCATTTTTCTTTAAAGTCCTGCAATCTAGTCTTTTGGTTCAGATTTTCTTTTGTTTCTACCAACATACATAATAAGGTATTTAATAGCTCCTCTATTCTGCTTAAAGAGCCTAAGAAAAGATAGTACATCTTCCTGTTTTCAAATGTTGTCGTCATAAATTTAAATTATCAGTTAACAATCTATTCAACTAAAATTTGTGGTAAACACACAATTCATTCGTATCAATTTCTGTATTGTTTAAAAAATAAAGAGTTAAAAAACTTCATAGCTTCAAAACAAATAATTAATATTGTGTTTTAGTAAACCGGTTAACTGCAAGATATAAAAGCTTAAATCATTTTCTTTCATTACAGAAATTAATAAATACACG